>CAYWPW010000017.1:0-1948 GCA_964460095.1 uncultured Candidatus Cloacimonadota bacterium | reverse complement strand
CAGACTGGACTTCACACGCCAAAGGTGGGTGGAGTTCAGAATGTGAGAACAATTTCCGTCTCAAGTCCAGTTTCGCTGCGCTCCTCTGAACTCGAGTCACAGAATGAAAAAAATATAATTTGACAAAAAAAGCTGATTACTTCAATTTTTTTTTGATAGTAGGAGTTATTAAATAATGTTAAAAAAGATATTTTGGGTATTTGTTCTAATTCTTATCATTCTTGAAATGCAGGCAATAATTATTGAAACTGCTTCTTTTAAAGACTTCTTATATTGGCAAACCGACGATTGCGAATATGATAATTGGATATCTCACGTTTCAGAAGGAATTGCTTCTGAAAATTATAATGTCTATTCTCCATGGGATCGTCAAACAACCGGTTTTGGAGATTTTTTGATAGCTGATGAGCAAATGCTGAATGACTGGTACATTGTTATCGATACGTTCCTTCAAGAAAACTATCAGGGAGCTCAAAATCTAATTGATAGCTTAGGATTTCCTTATCAGGTAGTAGAATTTCATGATTTGGATAATGGAAGGACATATTACCTTTTGCGGGAAATCGTGGATATGAGTTATTATGATGATAACGGTACACCTTCTCCGTATGATGATGAAGAGGGTTCTTTTAATAATGGTTGGGGACTTTATATTTATAATCCTCAATCTCAAATGCCTATTGTCGTTACTGCTCCTCATCCTAATGATGATTTTATCACTCCTGCTGTAAGTTATAAATGTTTTTCAGATTGGGATGCAATGTTCCTGCTTATTTCCGGGACAGGAAGAGAAGTGAAGTGGACACAAATAGGTAATTATTCAAATTCCAAATCTTTGAGTGATCCATCCAGAGTTGAAGACCATGTTTTTAATGTTGCCTATCAATCATTCTGCAATAAAATCAGGAATGACTTTGGACGGCGTGAGTTTTCTGCTCAAATTCATAGTTATGATTGGAACAAACATTTAGGGCATCCTGACTGTCAGATTTCTGCAGGTAATAATAAAGGTTGTCCCAATCTACCAATACGCGATCTTTCCAACCTGAAGATCGATATTATTAATGCCGGCAACCACCTGATGATTCCTGCTAATACGATCGGAACTCATCCAAACGTGTATTTAAATGACTATTATTCTGTGAATTACAATATTTATGATTTTATTTTTCGCTCTGAAACAGGACGCACCTATCCGGTAAATAATAATGTTGATCTGGTAGGTTATTCTCAAAACCGTCAAATGCTTTACTCTTTTCAAGATTGGAATAGATATGATGTTTTTGAACCTTTCTTTCATTTGGAGATGGATGAATTGCCAAATTGCTATGAGCCAACTGAGGAAAATTATCTCTGGTTCTACAACTATGATCCTATCCTTGGCACTTTCAATATGAGCCAATTATTTGAAATTCCTCTTGAATACTACTCGCATTGGATAAATGCTGCCACAGAAATCCTTCCTCAAGTTATTGAACTTGATGATTATCTGATTCCTCAAGCACCGGAAAATTTCTCTATAGTTGACCAGACCTTTGATACAATCACTTTGGAATGGGACACAATTTCCTCTTTTGATTTTGAATCTTATGAAATTTTATACTCACCTGAACCGGTTAACATCCTAACTGCTGAAATATTCGATAGAAATGATAATTACATTTTAGCCAGTCAACTGGAGAGAACCGTGGAAATTCCGGAGTTGGAATTGAATCAGATATATTTTTTCAGGATTCGAGCGAAAGATTATAATGATAATTTCTCTGAACTTTCCGAAGAAATCTATTCATTCACCGCTCCTGCAATAATCTCTGATTTTGCTGCAATTGGAAAAGATAATTCTGCTGATATTATCTGGACTGCTGAGGAACAACTGGGAAATCAGGGTTTTGCAGTTTACAGAAGAACCCAGTTGAGTGATTTTATTGCTATTGACAGTTGGGTAACA
>CAYWPW010000016.1:7326-14801 GCA_964460095.1 uncultured Candidatus Cloacimonadota bacterium | reverse complement strand
AGAAAATAATATGTTAAGTAAATAAATAAGTGGTTCTGTGTTACAGAACCTGAAATAAGCTTAGGAGCTAAATATGAAAAAGAAAGTTTTACTTATTTTATTTTTAGCTTTTTATATAATTCTATCATCTGACACAATCATTCCAGCTGGAAATGTTTCAGGCAACTGGGATATTGATGGTTCTCCCTATCTCATCGAAGGAGAAATCACAATCCCAGATGGAGAGACACTAACAATTGATCCCGGCATCCTTGTGGAATTCCAGGGACATTACAAATTCAATGTTCAGGGAAGATTGCTAGCCATTGGAACAGAACAAGATTCAATATATTTCACAATAAACGATACTACCGGTTTTTCTAATTACAGTATTCCAGATGGCGGTTGGCATGGAATCCGGTTCGATAATACACCAACTACAAATGATTCCTCAAAAATAGTATATTGTCATTTAGAGTATGGTAAGGCTTTTGGAGCTGATCCCGATTATTTGGGTGGCGCTATTTATTGTTGTGCATTATATTCCGGATTTTCTAAAATCCAAATTATAAATTCCAAAATTACAAATAACTATGCTGGTTGTGGAGGAGGGATTGCACTTAAATTTTCTTCGGTAATTTTAAGAAACAGCTATATCTCCCATAACATTTCTGGTTACTATGGAGGTGGAATTTATTGCCGAAATTCTTACTTAACTTCTGGATCGGTTATAGAATCAAATACAATATCTCATAATTTTGCAACTCGCGAAGGTGGAGGTATTTATGGACAAAGTCTAGAATTAAGCAATTCACTGATTTATTTTAACATTGCGGAAGATGGTGGAGGTATTTACAGTGAGGGGAACAGCAATATCATAAATTGCACTTTAAGTGAAAATATTGCTCAATTGAAGGGAGGAGGATTATTTTGTACTGATTCTGAAATGTCTGAAGTGCAAAACTGTATTCTTTGGAATAATAATGCATTAGAGGAGGGGAACGAGATCGCCTTACTTGCTTATTGGTATGTTATTCCTTGGAATTTCGTTTATGTACCCGCAAACATAGATCTAAGATATAATAATATTGAAGAAGGATATGACGGGATAAGTTTATATTTTGAAGGATCAACTCCTCAATATCCGATTTTCTATAATATTACATATTGCTATAACTTAGATTCTGATCCTCTTTTTATTAATCCAGAAAATGGAAATTTCCGTTTCTTCAGTGATTCCCCATGCATAAATGCAGGTACACCCGATACGTTAGGTTTGAACATTCCTGAATATGATCTGGACGGGAATCAAAAAATTTATGATGGTCGAATTGATATGGGTTGTTATGAATGGCAAGGAACTGAAGCTGACAATTTTGAATTGCAAATTTCAAATTTCAAATTAAGTAATTACCCAAATCCGTTCAATCCATCTACTACGATTTATTTTGAAACCACGAATTTACACGAAAATTCACGAATTGAAATCTTTAACATCAAGGGACAGAAAGTGAAAACTTTCCTCATAAACTCATCCACCCATACACACATAAACTCAATAGTTTGGGATGGAACAGATAGAAATAATAAACCTGTTGGAAGTGGAATTTATTTGTATAAGCTAAAGGTGAATGGCAAAAATGAAGCAGTTAAGAAATGTTTGCTGTTGAAATGAGAAGTGATGCTGCTAACACAGATGTCCACAAAGGATTTAGTGGCACATCCAGGACATTAATCAACATAGGAGTAAACTAATGAAGTTAATTTTAATAATATTTATCCTTATTATATTCCAATTCAACCAGCTCTTTTCTGATATTTTGTGGGAAGTTGATTATGGCTTAATGGGAGCTGATGACTGCGCAGTTCAACCTTCAATGTCATTGTGCTCAGATGGTGGTTTTGTAATAATTGGAAGTTTGGGTTACGAATATTGGCCAAGTGGTTTTGAATGGATTGGACATGTTATTAAATTCAATAATACAGGTGATATCATCTGGAATTCAACTGAAATTCTTGGATATAATCATCTATCCCCAGAAGGTGTATTTGAAACAAGTTTAGGAAATTATATAACAACAGGTAAAATTTACGGACCAGACATCGGGTATATAAGTAAACGAGATTGTAATGGTGACACTATTTGGGTGCAATTGATGGAAGACTTCAGATTCAGATCTTTTATAGGGCAAGATGAGTTCGGTTTTTTAATTGGCGGTATGTTATCTACAACAAATCAAGCTGCTTTAAGAAAGATTGATTTTGAAGGAAATATCTTGTGGACCCGAGATTATTATTTAGCTAATGGTCATTCATTTTTCTCTTCAGGAATCAGAACAAGTGAAGACAATTATTTTTTGGAAGTCTTTGCATCAATTTCTGGTGAATATGAGAGCGCAATAATGAAAGTTAATTCAAATGGAGATTCGCTATGGGTGAATTTTCTTGAAGATGAATTCGTTAGGTGCATTATTGAGACATCAGATAATGAACTAGTTATATCCACTTGGACTCAAATGTTAAAAATGGATTATGATGGAAATATTCTAAATAATGCTGAAAATAGCTTTTATTATGCAATTGACTTACCCAATGAGAGTTGTTTTCTATCAGCATCATATTCTGGTTATGATTATAGAATTGATAAATTCGATTATAACTTAAATCATATACTAGAAATTACGGATTTCCCCCGGTTTTTCTTTCGATTATTACTTGATAATGGATTTCTTTTTTTTCACGAGCGTTCGTTTCATTTGATTAGAACAGATGAAAATATAGTCTCTGCTTATGAAAATTCTATTCCCAATCCTCAGAGTCGAATTTTCAATTACCCCAACCCCTTCAATCCAATCACAACAATCTCTTTTTCACTTCAAAATAATAGTAATATTGAATTATCCATTTACAACATCAAAGGACAGAAAGTGAAACAGTTAATCAGTGATCAGCTTCCATCAGGTCAGCATTCGGTAGTTTGGGATGGAAGAGATGAGAATAGCAAATCGGTCAGTTCAGGAATTTATTTGTATAAATTAGACGCATTTGAAAAAGAAATAACCAGGAAGATGCTTTTGTTGAAGTAATTCTGCGATAACCTTGCAAAGGTTTGTAAATCACATCAATTTCGCTCTTTTAATCAAATATTTCAGCAGGTTATCTTCAAAAGGTGTTTCCGTGGAAATGGGATTATACTCGATAAAAGATTCGTGGCACCTGGTTTTGAGATAACTCACATTTTCCTTATATTCGTTTAAATAATCTTTCTTAATCTGCCAGGGAGAAACAACAATTTTTTCTCCGGTTTCAGCATCCACAAATTCAGTTTCCCTCTTAAAATCAAAATCCTGTTCCTGCTTGTCCTGGATATGAAACAAAATCACTTCATGCTTTTGGTGACGAAAATGCTGCAAACCTTTCAGAATTTCATCAGCATCATCAATTAAATCTGAAATCAGAATTATCAAACCGCGCTTCTTTATTCTATCTGCCAGAGAATGTAGAACCTGGGCTGTTTGCGTGGTTTCAGCAGGTTCCAAATTATAGATTTCTTTCAAAATAATATTCAAGTAAGATTTCATGGAACGCGGCGGAATGTAGTTTGTGATTTTATTTGTATAAGATAGAAATCCAACTGCGTCCTGCTGAGAAATCATCAGGTAGGAAAGTGCAGATGCAAAAGCTTTGGCATATTCCATCTTCGAGATTTTTCCTGATGTGTATCTCATGGAATTGCTGTGATCCACGATTATGTAAGATTTTAAGTTGGTTTCCTCTTCATATCTCCGGATATAATATCTGTTCGTTCTGGCATAAACTTTCCAATCCAGTTTACTGATGGGATCACCCGGATTGTACTGGCGATGGTCAGAAAATTCCACGCTGAACCCGTGATATGGAGATTTGTGCAATCCGATAATAAAGCCCTCTACAATGAGTCGAGCACGTAAATTGAACTTATCGATTGTAGCAATAAATTCTTCGGAAAGATATTTCATATAGAATTTCTAATTCCTAATTCTGATTTTTATTCCCTTTCTTCATTCCATATAAAATTGCTGCGGGAAACAAAACTACATAAGCAATAATCAGAATTATGGGTGAAATGGTTTTATCTCCGGTTCCCATAATAATGTAACCAAGCACTGTGGCTAATATTGCGATAATCAAGAGAATAGCATTTATTTTCTTAAAAACGAATTTCATTTTTTGCGCTCCTTCTTTATTTTCATTCAAAGAGTTCTGCAAAATGAAAAATAGCTGTCTTTCTGAGGAAATCTTCGAAGTAGTCTCTAACGAAGAATCTCATTATAAGCGGAGATCCTTCGATGGAAAAGCATGAAGAATTTCTCAGGATGACAAAAACATTCTATTAGGCGGAATTCTTTTTTTTATTTTAATTCTTTTAATAATTTTTTAGAGAGCTCAACAGATTTCTCATCGTTAGCCAATTCAATGGCTATTTTCAAATATTCTCTCGCCAGCTCTTTTTTATCCAATTTCAAATAAATCTCTCCCAGATGATAGGCAAGTTCACTGAGTTTGATTTCCTGTTCGAGTGGTTTTTCCATTGCCTGTAAAGCCTGTTCATATTTATCCATCTTAAAATACAGCCAGGCAAGGCTATCCCAGATATGATTATTTTCAGATTCAACTTCCAGAGCCTTTTTCAGCATTTCTTCCGCTGCTGCATATTTATCTTTGATCTCATATTTGGCGATGGAATAACCAAGAGTATTTAGGACATCGGGGCTTTGAGGATACAGCTGAATCGCATTTTCCAAAATGAAAATCATATTATTAATTTTTCCCAGTTTTTCTGCAACAAGAGAAGCAACCAGGAAAATATTTACCTCTGATTGAGGATTCTCTTTCAGGGCTTGAGAAAAATAATGAAATGCGAGTGTATCTGAATTTTCCAGATAGAAATGAAATCCTAAAAACTCATTAATCGTCGGTTCTTTTTCATCTCGTAATTCAAGCAATTCTTTTGCTTTAGGAATATTTTCCGAATTCGTAAGATATGCTTCGGCAATTGTATTCAGCAGTCCGTTTTCTTTGATAAAATCTACAGAAACCAGATTGAAATAATTTTCACTCTCTTCATTAAGCTCAAGATTCATATAGGTAAAACCTGCCAGAAAATTTGCCAGATCTTTATCCGGATTTTGTTCGATAAACAAACTTATTATTTTTTGAATTCTCTGCTTGGTCATTTCGTCTGCATCTGCTGTTAATTCCCCGAATAAGCCCATTAAAGCCTGCATTTCATTCGACTTCAAAAAATATTCTACTGCTTTTTCGTCTAGCTTTGATAAAAAGTAAATATTACCGAGATACGCAAAAAAAGAGGGCTTTAATTCATCGGTCAAATCAGGAGTTTTTTCAATTGCCTTGCCTGCGGATATCGCCAGATCATATTTTTCCAAATTTGCTGCAGAAAAGAAAAGATAACGTAAAATCTGATTCGTGTTGATTTCAAAACAAATATCTTTGAGTTCAATTATTTTCTCATAATCCTGAAATGCAAAAAGTTTTTCAATAAGATATATCTTCATAAAATCAGGAACAGGCTTGTGGCTCTTCACTCGCTCCTGAACAAGCTCGAGACCTTTTTCAATTTCCTTCTTATCTTCATAAATAATAAGAATAGATTGCAGGCTTTTCTCATCATCCCATTTTTTATAAGATTCCTGTAAAATAGATAGTGCTTTATAAATATCGTATTCCTGGATCATCTGGGCAACCTTAATAATGCTTTCTGTTTTCTGCCAGGGTAATTTCAGGGCTGAGGTCAGAAGGGTCGTATCTGCCGGTGGATTGTAATCTCGCTGAAAAGAGTAATAAAGGGAATAATGCTCCATTGAAGGTTCGGTTTCAATCGCTAATTTCAAAAACTCATCTGCTTTTTGAATGTCTTTTAATTTAATATATGAATCGGCTATTATTATTAACATCTGTGATGTATATAGATTTTGAGAGAGATATTTCTCGCCGAGTTGTACAATTTCCTCGTTCAAAATCGGATTGATAAAAATCAATTGTCTGAGAAGATTGAGCAGCTTTTCCTTGATATAGATATTTCCCAGAGAAGCTTTATCAGCTCTTTTGTAAAGTTCAATAGCTGTGCCAAAATCATTTTGTTGAATAGCAGTTTCCGCCATCGAGAAATACATCACAGCTTGCGAATTATCTTCTTGGAAATCAATGCTTTTTTCTAATTTGTCTTTTTGGATTGTAGAGCAACCAACAATAAATGATGCAATTATGATAATAATATATTTGTTCATATTAATAAAAATAATATCCTGTTTCTACCTGTTTTTGAAAATTAGAAAGTCATATTGTACAAAATCGTTAAAGTTCTATCGCCCAAATTTGTGTCCGACCGTTTTTGCATCAAGTCATAAAAAGAGACTTTCATAGATAGAAAATCCGCGAAATTAATACTCATGGCAGCATTCAAATAACCTCGATGCATGATTTTGATATTTTCCTCGATCGTATTTTTCGTCCAATTAGCGTTATCATTCCAGGCAAGGTCATATTCACAGGTAAGAATAATTACATCTCCAATAGTTTTATCCAGCCCTGCAAAAAAGTTCAGTTCATCATCCTTATCTTCAGTTTCCAAACTGTAATTGGCACCAAAATGAAATCCAAGGTTTCCCAAAAATAGATAATTTTTGCTTCCTGCCAGGTAAAATCCTTTAGATTTGATATCATAACGGCTGATCTCTTTTTCCGAAAGAGAATCGATTACCGTGTTATACTTCCCATGACCCTGAGAATCATACCCGATAGCAATTGCAGGCATTTGTGCTGTTTCATCAACAATGCGAAATTTTGCGTTGAATTCTACTCTTTCATGCCAATTCGGTTCTTTATTGCCCACGATTTCTTCTGCTCCGTAGTTTACTCCGAACATAAATCTTGGAAAAAGTCCGATTTTTGTACCGAGCAAAAGGCCGTTATCTTTATAAAGCTTTGCTGTAATTTCAGATTCACCTCTTTGTAAAATTCCTGCTGTGGGACAGTCGATCAAAGTGTTCAATTCATAAGCTGAAACTGTGTTTGCAACAAAGAAAATAACTAATAAAATCCATATTTTTTTCATTCCTTTCCCCTTTCTTCTTTAATTTGAAAAGTTCTGCTGATCACTTCCAGTTCTATCAGAGAAGGAATTTTATCTCCTTCAGGATAATAAACCGAGTTATCAATTAGAAAAGCAGATTTCGTTTTTTCATCATAAAAGGCAAAGCTCTGAAAAGCTCCGCCAACTGCATATTTTTTATTTTGCCATCTGCCGGATAATTTCCAGCATTTAAGCTCATTAAATTTTCCTCGTTCAATTCTGATATCACTCTGGGAAAATTCATCTTCATCATAATATTTCCAGGCAATTTCAGCTCTTTTTTCTTTGAGCCACTCTTTTCCAATATTATCTTCATCCATTTTTTCGGAATAAACAGAAATAAATCTATCTGCTTTTTTTC
>CAYWPW010000016.1:3287-7226 GCA_964460095.1 uncultured Candidatus Cloacimonadota bacterium | reverse complement strand
AGAAATAAGATGAATTGGTCATTTGCCCAGAGATTGTTCTTCGGATACATTCCTATCGAATTTGCCTTAACCTCATCAACAATTTTTTCTCCAACTTTTTCTTTAATATATTCAGATACTTCTTCATTAGATTCGAGGTCGCAAAGAAAAATGAGATTATTGAATTTATAAAATTGTTCGATTGCTTCAAATTTAGCGCGTTTTATCTCAAAAAAAGATTCATTTCTGACTGTGAACCAAAACCGTTCCAAACTTTCCCGCAAAGGTGTTTCTGCATATTTCCAAACGTTATCATCTGCAAAAATGTAGATGGTTTGTTTGTGACCCCAGGACATCGGTTTGCGAATATTTGTTTTTTCGCCAGAAGGTTCATATTCGCTTTCAGATTTTGAACATCCGAAAATCAGGATAATTAAGAGGAGAACGACAAAGAATTTACTCTTCCTTTCCACTTTTTTCCCTATCTTTCTTTCTAAAGAAAAAATAATTCATGCCTGATAAAATCGTAACAAACACAACCATCCAGAAAAAAACTCTAAATCCAAGAACTATGCATTTTTGATGAGGATTCCAACCTTTAATGATTTGTGAAAGCGAATAATAAACTAATGCTGCAATTACTCCCAACATCTGGAGCACGGTTTTAAGTTTTCCCCAGATATTAGCTGCTATAAAAATCTTTTTGCGAGCATAATGATTCCTCAAAATTGAAACTGATATTTCTCTAAATAAAATAATGAAAACCACAAAAATGCTGATATAATTTATTAGCGGCAGAGCAAGAGCTAAAAGAGCAGAGAGCACCAGCATCTTATCAGCTAGCGGATCCATGATCTTACCAAAATTTGTTACAACTTTAAATCTTCTTGCCAGCATTCCGTCTAAATAATCCGTGATACAGGCAATAATTAACACGATAGTTGCCAGAAGAACTCTGCTTGTAAAAGGAGCAAAGAAAATGAGCCAGATAAAAAGAGGGACCAGGATCATGCGTAAAATAGTAAGAGAATTCGGTATGTATTTTATCATTTGAACCTGCGAATCAAAAATAAACTCGTGAGTAGATATGCAAACATCAATGTTCCTAATTCTATTATGAATAGCTTGATATCGATTTGAATCTGCAGGTAATCAAAATAGATTGCTGCAAAATATGCGCCAAAATTTAATCCTGTTGGGATGATGCTCAAAATAAAAGAATTCAGGAAAAACATCTTTGCCCTGGAGTTCTTTTTCCCGCCTGAAATTTGAAATATTTTCCAGAATTGGTCTCTTTTAATTTCAAAGTGTATTCTCATAAAAATAACAAAAAATATGAGAAAAACAATTATCACGCCATTTGCAATTAAATATGCAAAATTTATAAAACTAATATCAGGTTGAACATTATCTGCTTCAGCCTGAATCTTTTCCCAAAATTCATTATCATAATTTATATTTGCTGCTTCATCGTTTTCTTTGATAATTCTCCAAACTTCGTCTTTTTCGGATTTATAAAAAAACTCACCTTTCAGATAGATTTTCATAACGTTGGGAAGCGTGTATCTGCTCAGGACTTCCGAAGATTGAGAAAGTTGATATTCAGCAATCAGACGTTCTGAAATTTTTGTTTGTTCTTCAATCTGCAGGCTGTCAACCCAAAGAAAAGAATTTAATTTCGTCTTAATTGAGTACAAAGAATCCAATTTATAAGAAAAAATTATGATTGGAATGGGAGAAAGTTTTTGATAGATTTGTATCTTTTTCTGCTCAAAAATCCGGATATGAAGATGTTTTCCAAAATGAAGAGAATTCCAGAAAATCAAAAATATCGTAATTGTTATTATCTGAAAAAATATGCCTTTTTTCACAGTTTCTTTAAAACCTTACTTTGAATTCTATAAATATTTTTAAAATTTTCCAACCCTGTTTTTGAAGTGGCTAAAATCGAAGTCCCGGCATTAAGGGCAAAATTGCATAGCTCCAAAGCTTTGCTAAGATTTATCTCATCAAAATAGCAATCCAGGTCATCGAGCAAAATCAGATATGGAAGCTGAATAACTGCCCTGATCAATTCTATGAACTTTTGCGAAGAATATGATAACTTCTCTGGTTTTGTTTTCAAATCATCAAATAGCTCGGCAGTCTTACACAATTCCTTTATTTTCTGCTTTTGACGAGAAGTAACTTTGGGAAGCGGAAGAATTATATTTTTCCAAACATCTTCTTCCCAAAGAAGATGCGGACCGGTTTCTATTAAAATAGTTTTTTTCTTTCTTTTATAAAAAATCGGCGGTTTTTCTTTTATCAGGATTTCACCTTCGAATTTTGAATTTAATCCGTGAATTGACTTAAGAAAAAGACTTTTACCTGTATTATTATTTCCCAGAATTAAATGCTTTTCGCTGTTGTTGATTTTCAAATTACTAACTTCAAGTAATTCTGCATCGCCTAATTTTAATCTGAAATTATTAATGCTCAACATTCCCAAAAGCTCCTGAAAAATTAATCCTTCTTCTTATGAATCAGCCCTACAATTACTTTTTCCTGTTTTGTTATTTTGTTTGGAATAATTTTTCTGTGAATATTTAGGTCAACCTTTTTTGTGTTCAGCCAAATCTCATCTATCCTGAAAACAGGATAAATCACAAAAGCTCTTCCATCTTTTTTAAGATGATATTTAATTGATTTGAAAACGTCTTGCATCGTGCACATAATCTCAGTTCGAGATATTGCTCGTTCTTCGATCGGGCTTATCTTCCCTTTGTTTTTAGGATAATATGGCGGATTGGAAATAATCAAGTCAAAATTGGCTGGAGCGAATTTCTTTTCCCGTAAATCTCCCTGAACAAAATTTACTTTTACTTTTGCTAATTCTGAATTTTCGCGTGCAAGTTTAACCAGATGAGATTGTATTTCCAAACCTGTTATTTCCCAATCGGGACGATAATGAGATAGCATAATCGAAATGATTCCATTTCCGGATCCGAGTTCAAGAACTTTTAATTTTGTGGCTTGTTTTTTTGTCTCAGCAAGAATTGTATTCACAATTAATTCTGTGTCTGTGGAAACCGATTGGCCTTGTTTAGTTTGATAAATTGTTTTCCCAAAAGGAAGTTTTACTGCAATTTTATCCATCGCAATTTATTCGTTCTGACGGTCTAATTTTCCGATTAATACGAAGTATGTCCGAAACCGCCGCTTCCTCTGTCAGTTTCGTTGAGTCCTTCAATTTCGATAAAATCCACTATTTCGTGTTTGGCAATAACTATCTGGGCAATTCTAGTTTGAGGCTTGATAGTAAAATCATTTTTCCCGAAATTAAAAAGAATGACTTTTACCTCACCGCGATAATCCGCATCGATTGTTCCGGGAGCATTCAAAATTCCTATCTGATGTTTTGTGGCAAGTCCGCTTCTGGGACGAATTTGAGCTTCATAACCAGCAGGAAGGCTGATAGCAATACCAGTTGAAATCAACTTTACTTCACCACTTTTCAGGATGATATCTTCAGGATTTGAAGAATATAAATCATAACCTGCAGAATGTTCTGTCATGCGCTTGGGAATTCTGGCGTTTGCATCTACTTTTTTTAGCTGAACTTCGATCATCTCAAAATTTCCTTGTCAGCACAAAATCGGATAACATCCGCAAAAGTTCGGCTTTTTCTTTATAGGGATTCAATAATTCTTTTGCTTCATTAAGAAGTTTTTCTGCCATTACTTTGGATTTTTCCAAGCCATAAATTGATGGAAATGTAGCTTTTTTGACTTTCTTGTCTTTACCAATACTTTTTCCCAACTGCTCGGAATCACCTTCAATATCGAGAATATCATCTACTATCTGGAAAACAAGACCCAGCTTTTTTCCAAATTTTTCCAATCTCTTCCGGTCTTCTTCCGGAGCATCTGCCAGATAACATCCAAAACGAATAGAAAGATTTATCAATCGTGCAGTTTT
>CAYWPW010000016.1:0-3187 GCA_964460095.1 uncultured Candidatus Cloacimonadota bacterium | reverse complement strand
GGAAGAAAGCGATCAATCTCAATATTCACTAACTCCCTTTTCTCTTTGATATCCTTTTTCAGAACCATTTTATTGGTGCTCATTTTCGCCTCTTTCTGTTGATTGAGATTTTTGAAGCTTCTTGGAGAGTACTTCGATCTTATTTTCAATCTGAGTTAATTTCTCATTACAACTTTGAACAAGACCGGAACCCTCTTCAAAAAGATTAACAATCTTATCTAAATCTTCCACGCCCATTTCCAATGTCTCCACAATCTCTTCCAATCTTTTCAGAGAATCTTCAAATCTGATATTTTTTTTCATGAATCACTCCATTCCAAACTTTTTTACATTTTCCGATAAGACCATAACATTTTTTAGGAGAGGAATCAAGGAAAAAAATTATTTTTTTAATTGTTATGAAATGAAACGTTTTAAACTAACTTTTGGGTACAACGATATCGTCTTCAACTTTGTTTAAATAATAATACGGATTTCTATGTTTATTATATCGAATTACTTCATAATGCAGATGAGGACCTGTGGAACGACCGGAATTGCCCATTTCAGCAATAATCTGACCTCTTTCTACTTTTTGTCCTCTTTGAACATAAATTTTATGAAGATGAGCATAATTAGTTTGATAGCCGAATTTATGAGAAAGTGCCAGGTATTTGCCGAAATATTTTTTGCTTCCGATCTCTTTCACCACTCCGTCGGAAGTAGCATAAATCGGAGTCCCGATCTTATTGGCAAAATCCAATCCGTAATGGAAACTCTTCTTTTTAGTAAGAGGGTGAATGCGCCAGCCGAAACTTTCTGTGATTCGTCCGTATGACGGATAAATCGAAGGCGTATTCCTATAAAGAAGTTCTTTTAGTTTTACTTTATCATGAAGTTCCAAATGAGATAAATAATCAAAGTCCACCTTGCTTTTAAGCTGGTTCAATTTGTTCAAAGTAAGATTATATTTCAAATTAAAAGCTGGTCCTAAAAATGAAAATGTTGTATCAATTTGAGGATAACCACCAATACCCATTTCTCGAATTTCTTTGCTGATAGATTTCAATTTCTTGTCTGAACGAATGCTGTCTTCCCATTCCTCCATGACTTTTATTTTCACTAAAACCGAATCAATTTCATTAGAAATCGCAGAAATTCTTTCTTGCAACTGCTTGTTTTCATTAATTATATTTTTGGCTGTGATGGTTTCGTTATGGCTTTTTATTATATAAAGAATTGAACCACAAAATAACAAACCGAGAACAAGGGCGGAAAACAAAAAATAAAGCCCCAGTTTTCGCGATATTTTAAATTCTAAATTCTTAGAATTTCCAACTGAAAAAAAATCTGAAAATTTTCTCACAAATTTTACCCTTAAGTTCCTCAGGTTATCCTTTTGTACAAGCGGAAAAAAACGTTGTTTAGTGTCAAGATTTTTAATTCATTTAGTCATTGAAGGTTACATTGATTTTAGAGCATAACTCAATAAATTTCTTGACCAGAAACTATCTTAACAGCTTTGGATTTGGAAAATTATTTTGTGAAAATACTCTAAAAAGCTGGAGAGAATAAATGATAAAAAGCTTTGATGAACTACTCACGAAAGTAAAAGAAATGCCTTCCAAAAGGGTGGTGATTCCCGGGGCAGATACAAAAGCTTCTCTTTTCGCAGCAACTTTAGCAAAAATGGAAGATATTGCAGATTTTCTTCTCATTGGAGATGAACACAAAATTCGTGCCTTATTACATCAAGTTGAAAGTTCAATGCTCGATGCTTTTGAAATCTTACATGAGCCGGATTTAGATAAAGCTGTTAAGCTCGCAGTAAAATCCATCCATCAAAAAAAAGCAGATATAATCTTAAAAGGTAAAACAGCCACTTCTCAGCTTTTGAGAGGAGTTTTGGATAAACAGGAAGGACTGCAAACCGGCAGCATTTTAAGCGATGTTTTCGTATTTGAAGGCAAAGATCGTCTAACTCTTATGAGTGATGGTGGAATAATTCTTTATCCCGGCATCAAAGAAAAAGTTTCCTTGATAAACAATGCTGTTGCGGTTGCTCATGCTCTTGGAAATCCTAATCCTAACGTTGCCATGCTTTGTGCTGTAGAAGTATCCAATCCTAAAATGCCTTCCACAATGGATGCTGTTATTCTTGCTCAGATGAATAAACGCAACCAGATCAAAGGCTGCACAGTGGATGGACCCTTTGCTCTGGATAATGCAATTTCCGAGGAAGCAGCTAGAATTAAAGGCATTACATCACCTGTTGCTGGGAAAGCTGATATTCTTATTATGCCCAATATCGAAGCTGGAAATATTTTTGGAAAATCTCTGACTTACTATGCGGGGTTTCAAACTGCACACGTTGTGATGGGTGCTAAAGCTCCGATTTTAATAACTTCCCGCGCTGATAATGCCTGGGCAAAATTGTATTCCATTGCTCTGGGGATTATGTGTGCGTAATGGGTATTTATTTGATATTAAGAATTATAAAAGATTACAACTCATTATTTAAGCAGCCAGTTGCCTATTAAAAAAAATGTTGCCAAAGATGAATATAAAATAAATTTTTGTATTTGGTTGAAATGATTTAAATTATTACTTAGGGATAAAGATGAAACTTAAAGAAGAAGTTGTAGCCGATGCGAAAATCGTAATGGTTGTTTTCATCGTCTTGGCTTTGGCTTTAACTGGCTACACTGTTATCACTTACGGCTTAGGCAGGTTGAATGTGAAAACCGATCCTGTAAAATATGAAAAACAGGGATCTTCCTATACCGGAGATTCTGGTTATACTTCAGAAGCTGCACCAATAGTTGATAATAGTATCAAACCTCCCAGATTAACCACGAGTACTCAAAGAATCGCAAAATGGATGCATCCAACTTTGGTTTATATTTCCGTAATTATCGTTGTTGTTTTGTTTTTTGGCGGAATCATAATTGCCTTTATCGCAAAAAATTCTTAACATAAATAAACTTAAATTGCCAAAACTAAATTCTGAAAAATGAAAAAACTCTTAATAATCCTTTTTATTCTCTTTTATTTTCATATTTTCGGATTAAATTTATTGATTAATAATCCCGATTTCCAAATAAAATCTAAAGGTGATTTCACATCAATAGAAATTGAGAATGAATCATTTTTCCCCGATCTTCCGGGTGCACCTTCTATTCCCCTGAATTCTCATTTTTTTCAAATA
>CAYWPW010000015.1:0-15738 GCA_964460095.1 uncultured Candidatus Cloacimonadota bacterium | reverse complement strand
TTTTCAAATCTCCAAATCGACAAATCTCCAAATCAGCAAATTATCTGGAACGGTCGAGATGAAAATAATCAACCTGTCTCATCCGGAATATATTTTTACAAACTCAAAGTTGATGATAAAATTGTAGATACAAAGAAGTGTTTATTATTGAAGTGATGTAACTCATACCTCTGGTTTGAGAAAAATGTAACTCATACCTCCGGTTTGAGGAAATGTAACTCATACCTCCGGTTTGAGGAAATGTAACTTAAAGATCACAAAGCTGAACTTTGCATTACATATAATTGAGAAAAAAATTGTAAGGAGATAATTAAAATGAAAAAAAGAATTATTATTTTTCTTATTCTGATAATTCAAGTTTCACTATTTGCAGGTGATTTTGAAGATGCTGAAAATTGGAAGAAGCAGAATCCTTTTCTGGGTCATTATCTCAGTTTTGAAGAAACTCAGGTTCAGGTCGATTTCAGGCGAGATTTTTATGTAACAGATCCGCCTGCTGCTCCGGTTCGTAATATTGCGGAATTTGAACATATGGAAGGAGTTCTGATTTGTTATCCATTTGGAATCAGTTATTCTGTTATTGCCGAAATGTCTGAAGATGTGATGGTTACAACCATTGTTGCTAATCAATCTCAACAGAGTTCTGTAACTAATTCCTACAATTCTAATGGTGTAAATCTGGATAATTGCAATTTCCTGATAGCTCCTTCAGATACACATTGGACAAGAGATTATGGTCCCTGGTATGTTGTTGATGGCAATAATTATGTTGGAATTGTAAACTTTCCATACAATCGTCCACGACCAAACGATAATGATATTCCTATAGAGATGGCAAATTTCCTGGAAATAGAACTTTTTGGGATGGACTTGATTCAAACAGGTGGAAATTATATGACTGCTGGTTTGGGAATTTCTGCGTCAACTGATCTTGTTGTAACAGAAAATCCTACTCTCACTACAGCTCAGATAGATCAGTTTGTTCTGGATTATCTGGGGATTGAAACATATCATGTTGTACCGGATCCGAATAATACTTATATCGATCATATCGATTGTTGGGGGAAATTCTTGGATTTTGATAAAATTCTGATTCGTTCTGTTGCGGAATCTCACCCGCAATATGATGAAATCGAAGCAACAGCTCAATATTTTTCAGAGCAGGTTTCTCCTTATGGAAATCTGTTCCAGGTTTATCGAGTTTATACTCCGCAAAATCAACCTTACACGAATTCTCTGATTTTGAATAAAAAAGTTCTGGTTCCAATTACCGGTTCTTCCTGGGATGATGACGCTTTAGCATCTTATGAAGAAGCAATGCCCGGATATGAAGTTCTTGGTTTTACCGGAAGCTGGGCTTCCACAGATGCACTTCATTGCAGAACCAAAGGAACTGCTGATAGAGGGATGCTGTTTGTAAAACATCTTCCAATTTTAGGAAATACCCCTGTTCAAGCTGAGTACGAAATTTTAGCAGATGTTATTCCCTACAGTGGTGAAGCAGTTTACCCAGATTCGATGAAAGTTTATTATGAAGTTAATGGCAGAGATTTTATTTCGCTTGATATGACTTTTGAAGGTGGAGATACTTATAAAGCTGTTATTCCGGGGCAAACTCCGGGAAGCGAAATTGCCTATTATATTCATGCTGCAGATGAATCCGGACGAAGTATGAATCACCCTTATATAGGAGCTCCGGATCCTCATGTTTTCGTTGTAGGAATGCCTCTTTATCCTGATATTGTGGTGGATCCATTGCAACTTAATTTAAATTGTTTTGTTGGAGGTTCTGTATCAGGTGAGTTTACCATTTCAAATATTGGAAATGCAGATTTAGAATATTTTATAACATTTTCAACTGCGATTCCAGAAGAAATTAGTTATAATGTACCTGATAGTCCTTCTGGCTCTTCTTACAATTATAATACATATACAGAACAGGGATGGACAGATTTTCCAATCTATGATGTTGGAGAAATTGCTGAGCTTCAGGTTGAATATACCTGGGATACTGATAATTATCCATCAGAAGGTTCTTTCTGGATGGAATCTTCTGCAGGAACAACGGGAATGATAGCTGCCGGACAAACTGATGGAACATATCAAGTTGATGTAAATGATTTCATGGGAGAACAGATTGCAGGAAATTGGAAAATCTGGCTCGAAGATTCTTATGGAGATGGTGGACATCAGGCAACGAATATCGATTTGAATTTTACCATTCTTATTCAGCAGGAACAGTGGCTTCTTGTTGAACCATTATCTGGTACAATTGGTACTGGAATGAATGTAATAGTAAGTTTTTTTTGTTCTGCTGTTCAGTTAGAACCAGGGATCTATGAAGGCTCAATCTACATATATTCAAATGATCCGGACGAACCTCTTGTGATTGTTTCTGTGATTCTAACTGTAGAAGAAAATGTAGGTGCTGATGATGATTGTATTCCTCAGATTACGGAGTTGATCGGAAATTACCCGAATCCATTCAATCCGGAAACTACAATAAATTTTTCATTAAACACCGAAAACACTGAAAGTGCTGAAATTTTAATCTATAATATCAAAGGACAAAAAATCAAAACTTTCCTCATAAACTCATCCACACATATACCCATAAACTCAATAATTTGGAATGGAAAGGATGATAACAACCAACCTGTTGGTTCAGGAATATATTTCTATAAATTGAAAGTTGGAGATAAATTTATTTCAGCTAAGAAAATGATACTGATGAAATAGTTTGAGTTTTGGAGTAGAATTTTGGAGTAGAATTTTGGAGTGCAATATCCGTGATATTGCCTAATTTCGAGGATTCTAAACTTTTTGAGTTTTGAAACTTAACAAGTTTATTCCGGGCTTCTTTTCCAAACTGTAAAGTAAATTTACACTGATGTTAATAGTTCTTTTTTTATATACAACGTGGAAATAGTTTTTTTCTTCAAATAGTAAGAAATTGGAAATTTTCAAAAAAATGTAATTTATCTTTGATTCTGCAACAATTTATCTTAAACAGTGTCTAAAATTATGTATTTTAGATGAGTATCAATTATTTTATTAAGTTAAAGGATTTTTTTTTTGACAATAAAACCTAAATTAAATAGTTGGAATATCAATTGCTTTAAATAAAGAAAAATGATTTATCATTCGAATATCAAGGAGGAAGAATGTTCGAAAAAGTGAAAAACAAGAAAGGATTCAGTCTTATTGAATTGTTGGTTGTGGTTGTGATTATTGCAATTTTGGCTGCTATTGCTGTTCCTATTTACATGAGCTATGTGCAAAAAGCAAGAGCAACAGAAGCACAATCTGCCATCGCAGCGATTCGCAGTACTTATCGAGTTCATTATCAAACCTTTGGAAACACAGAAAATTATGCTATCGAAGATGCTATGAAAGAGGCCAAACTTGGTAGAGCTACAGAGAAGAATTGGGAATTCGAAGTTATTGGTAATCCACCTAAAAAATATGTGGCAACTTCCACGTCAGAATTTCCTCAGGGTGAAGGAAAACAGGTCTGGTATGATGTTGATGAAGCGGAATACCATGGTTACGGTATTGACGAAGAAATCGATGAAGAAGAGGTTATCGACTAAATCGGAGGTGTTTTTTGACAATACAGGAACTTTTAAAGTTTACTGTTGATGCAGATGCTTCCGACCTTCATATCAGTGCTGGTTCGATTCCCATGGTTCGTGTTCATGGCGAGATGAGAAAATTGAATTTGCCCAGATTCGGTGAAAAGGAAGTTGAAGATCTCATTTTCAGTACGATGAACAAATCTCAGCGCGTGCTTTTTAAGGAAAAGTTGGAAATCGACTTTTCCACAAAACTTTCCGATGAAACCCGTTTTCGTGTTAATGCCTTTCACCAGGTTAACGGATTAGGCGTGGCATTTCGGGTAATCCCAAATGAGATTAAGAATTTTGATGAACTAAATCTACCGGAAATATTAAGTCGTCTGGCAATGCGTCAAAGAGGATTAATATTGGTAACCGGACCTACAGGCAGCGGGAAATCCACGACATTAGCAACAATGGTGGATTATATCAATGATCACAAACATTGCCACATTATTACTATTGAAGACCCAATAGAGTTTGTTCATCATAGTAAAAATTCATTGATAAACCAGCGGGAATTGGGACATGATACCTGGTCTTTTACTGCTGCTTTACGTTCTGCTCTGCGTGAGGACCCGGATGTAATCCTGGTGGGTGAGATGCGTGACCTGGAAACAGTTTCTCTGGCTCTTACTGCTGCGGAAACAGGACATCTTGTTTTGGCTACACTTCATACAAGTAGTGCTACCAAATCTATCGATCGTATTATCGATATGTTTCCCAAAGAACAGCAATCTCAAGTACGCTCCATGCTGTCTGAATCTTTGCAGGCAGTTATAGCTCAAACTCTGTTACCTTTGAAAGAGGGTGGTGGACGAGTTCCGGCTTTGGAAATTATGATTGCCAATGCTGCTGTGAAAAATCTTATCAGAGAAGAAAAGACCTATCAGATTCCTTCTGTGATACAATCCGGAACAAAACAGGGAATGCAGACTCTTGACCAGTCATTATTCAATCATGTTATGAATGGATTACTCGACAGAATGATAGCTGAACAAGTTGCAGATAATCCCAAAATGTTTGCTACAGGAGTAGGATTTTAATGTTTGGAAACCTGGATTCTGAAAAAGGTTTTGGTCTTATTCATGTTTTAGCTTCATTACTTATTGTTACTGTTGCTTTGGTTGGATTGTTTATCAGCATAAATTTTGCTCGTAATAGAGCAAATGAAAACTATCATTTCCGTTCTGCATTGCTTATTGCCAGCGGCAAAATGGAGTTTGTAAAATACGTCAATAGAGATATGAAATCACCGGATATCAGCGAATTGCCGGCAGTATTTTATGCTCCTGTTGTACTTGATGAGCGTGATGACCAACCTGCTTTGACAGCTACTGTTTCCATAAATAAAACATTTCATGTTGATATTGATGTAGCTCCTTATGTGGGTTATGATTCTGTTATTATCCAGCTAACCTGGAAAGAGCCAACCAGCTTGTTACTTACTACTCAAGCAAGCCAGATAA
Organism: uncultured Candidatus Cloacimonadota bacterium; assembly: GCA_964460095.1. Lineage (GTDB taxonomy): Bacteria > Cloacimonadota > Cloacimonadia > Cloacimonadales > TCS61 > JABMPU01. The sequence goes on along the minus strand of CAYWPW010000015.1, from coordinate 10,652 downwards.
AAACAGTTACTTTGCGGGAAGATTATCATTGGAAATATACACAATGAAAAATCCAAGACAAAAGAATCTTCCAAAAATTAAGCTAAACCAGAAAGGTTATTATCTCGCAGACCTGGTAGCTTCACTTCCGCTTGCAGTTCTGATTATTCTTGCCTTCACTTTTGTTGTGATTAGTTTTCTCAGAACTTACGAAGAAGTAAGATTATACACTCAACTTCAGGATGAACTTTTTGCTGCTGTGGAAACTATGCGTTACGGTTATTCGGTTGATAATGTAACAGGAAATCCCAGCGATCCGGCAGACCTGAAAGAAGGTCTTATCGGGCTTATTACTGCAAACGAAGTAATAATTGGATTAGACCATAGTTCCATAACACTTATCCCGGTGATTATAACACCTGGATTACCATATTATTCAGAATTTTATTTAGATACAAATAATCACTTACGTGCTTCCGGAAAATATGGTTTAAAGTCATTTTCAGATAAATTGCTTTTCCCAACCGGACTTAAAAAAATTGGGGAAAAATTTCAATTTAGAATTCTCGAATTAAATTTTACATCTGAAAAAGTCGTTAATGATAAGATTTATCTTTTGGGAATTCAAATAAAAGCTCAAGTCAGATTCAGGGAAAAAAGCCCAAAACAAACTGCTGCAGAAGATATTCGTCTGAATACAAAAACAATTGAATATGAAACTTCAGTATTTCTTACAAATGCGAAATTGGGAACCGTTCAATCATCACAACCGGAGGGTATATGAAGAATTTCTTAAAAAATGATAAGGGTGGTATTGTTCTTTTAGCAGTAGCACTCATTGCTATTGTGGTTTCATTATTGTCCACAATATCATTATTAGGAATAGTTCAGACAGATCACCTTCAAACCCAATATCAAAATGATATGCTTCAGCAAGAACTGCTCTTAAGGAGCGAGGCAATTAGAACAGTTTTGAGCCTGGAATACAATAAATACAGACCTCTTCCAGATCGAATAGTGCAGATTGAATCTGATGACCGGAGGACAACATATAATATAGATAATAGTAAAGACATGACTACTATTACCAGTTTTATGGGATTTGCATCTCAGGAAGCTGTTGCCATTCGAACTTTGATCACTGCCAAACGTGACCAAAGTTTTGTCTTTGATATTAATAACAAGTCTCCTGTAAAACGTTTTTCAGAACGATTGATGAGAAATGAAAGTTTAGCTGAATACCAGTATTTTTCTCATATTGAAGAATCTGAAAACGCAGATGGTGGTGGAGAGGCAGCACGAGTTAAATTTTGGGGACCTGATATTCTCTGGGGAAAGGTTCATAGTAATGATGATATTTGGGTACAACAAGCTGGGGGTGGAACTAATAACGGCTGGCCCACTTTTTATGCGATGGTTACTACTGCTGGAAATTTCCGTTATTATCCTAGCGGAACATTGCTTATAAATTCTCCCGCTCCTATGTATGATATTTTCTTAGGAGGTTGGGAAGAGGAAGTTCCTGCTATTGTTTATGTACCAACAGCAGTAGATATCCGTGCAAATGGTATAAGACCTTTCAGTAATCCGAATGCAGATATTGTTTATGTAAAAATCAATGGTACAGCTTTTGAATCCTGGTACGGAGAAATTGAACTTGTAGGTTATGAAGATTTTGAAGTTTATAGCTGGTATCCCATGAATGCCGCCCAGGCAAATTTCATAATCAATCAAGGGGGAAACTGGTTTGAAGATTCGGATATTGTCTGGACAAATCAAATAGCTATATATGATACAACCTGGATTCAGGGTCCTAATGGAACCGTGAATAACCATTCTGTTTTTGTGGCAGATCAGCAGCTCTGGATAGAAGGAGATATTCGCGGAAAGCAAACCTGGGGTTGTGCTGATACGATTTTTATTGTCGATGATATTACTTACCAGGGAACACCAGCTGGTAATCCACCAGATGAAGCCCCTGTTAATATGAGTGATTACTTTGGTTTGGTTTCAGAGCAAAAGATTTTAATAAGATATAAGAATATAGATCCCTATAATAATTTCGAGATTAAATATGATAATTGTAATGATATCTATCTATATGGAGCTTTTGCTGCCATAGGAAGAGGAAATGAAAATTTACATGGAGCAATGACCTGTCATTATGATGGGATTTTTACTTTCCAATATCATCATGGTCATGGTTCCACTCCAAATTTTTTGGGACCGAGTCCATATACAGGTGACGATACATTGTACACTTATATAGATTTCCATAAATTCATTTATCCGATCAGCCCGTATGTACAGCCAAATATCGCGGGTTTCAACCTGCATGGAGGAGCTCCTCAAACAAATGGTACTTGCGGATACCCTTATGAAAGCACTGCTTATATAAGTTCCTTTCCAAACGATAATCCTTCTGCATATGTTTTTCCTTATGGAACGGATTGGCCCTGGTACAATCCAGTCTGGCCCGAATCTTCTTCAAATATTGTTTTTGAGCGGGGGATTATCCATATTTTTGGAGCAATTGCACAAACACGTCGTGGATTCGTCCATCGTTCAGGCGGGGATCCCTACAATCATCCATTTGGTAATTCCATTCCAAGTCCATGGGATATCAATAATTACAAATATGATGGTAGTCACCCTTCGGCTGGTTATGATAAAGATTATCATTATGATAACCGTTTTTTATATATTCAACCACCGGATTATCCGGAAGTTTATCGTGGCTGGGGAGCTAGCACACTTTCATCTTTCGATGAAACAGTCTGGTCATTAAAAGTCCCGCCGAATTAATAAAATTCATTAAAAAATAATTTGTGAAGTCAGATGGTGAAATGAATAAAATGAAGTTCAAAGAATTGATTGGTTTAGATATTTGTTTTCATAATATGAAAATTCAATATTTATAACAATAGTGAAATCGGGAGAAGCTTAATTAACGGAGAGATGGGTATTATGAAAACTTTCTTAAATAATGAAAAAGGTGGTATTGTTCTTTTAGCAGTAGCACTCATTGCAGTTGTGGTTTCTTTATTGTCCACAATCTCATTATTAGGAATAGTTCAGACAGATCACCTTCAAACCCAATATCAAAATGATATGCTTCAGCAAGAACTGCTCTTAAGGAGCGAGGCAATTAGAACAGTTTTGAGCCTGGAATACAATAAATACAGACCTCTTCCAGATCGAATAGTGCAGATTGAATCTGATGACCGGAGGACAACATATAATATAGATAATAGTAAAGACATGACTACTATTACCAGTTTTATGGGATTTGCATCTCAGGAAGCTGTTGCCATTCGAACTTTGATCACTGCCAAACGTGACCAAAGTTTTGTCTTTGATATTAATAACAAGTCTCCTGTAAAACGTTTTTCAGAACGATTGATGAGAAATGAAAGTTTAGCTGAATACCAGTATTTTTCTCATATTGAAGAATCTGAAAACGCAGATGGTGGTGGAGAGGCAGCACGAGTTAAATTTTGGGGACCTGATATTCTCTGGGGAAAGGTTCATAGTAATGATGATATTTGGGTACAACAAGCTGGGGGTGGAACTAATAACGGCTGGCCCACTTTTTATGCGATGGTTACTACTGCTGGAAATTTCCGTTATTATCCTAGCGGAACATTGCTTATAAATTCTCCCGCTCCTATGTATGATATTTTCTTAGGAGGTTGGGAAGAGGAAGTTCCTGCTATTGTTTATGTACCAACAGCAGTAGATATCCGTGCAAATGGTATAAGACCTTTCAGTAATCCGAATGCAGATATTGTTTATGTAAAAATCAATGGTACAGCTTTTGAATCCTGGTACGGAGAAATTGAACTTGTAGGTTATGAAGATTTTGAAGTTTATAGCTGGTATCCCATGAATGCCGCCCAGGCAAATTTCATAATCAATCAAGGGGGAAACTGGTTTGAAGATTCGGATATTGTCTGGACAAATCAAATAGCTATATATGATACAACCTGGATTCAGGGTCCTAATGGAACCGTGAATAACCATTCTGTTTTTGTGGCAGATCAGCAGCTCTGGATAGAAGGAGATATTCGCGGAAAGCAAACCTGGGGTTGTGCTGATACGATTTTTATTGTCGATGATATTACTTACCAGGGAACACCAGCTGGTAATCCACCAGATGAAGCCCCTGTTAATATGAGTGATTACTTTGGTTTGGTTTCAGAGCAAAAGATTTTAATAAGATATAAGAATATAGATCCCTATAATAATTTCGAGATTAAATATGATAATTGTAATGATATCTATCTATATGGAGCTTTTGCTGCCATAGGAAGAGGAAATGAAAATTTACATGGAGCAATGACCTGTCATTATGATGGGATTTTTACTTTCCAATATCATCATGGTCATGGTTCCACTCCAAATTTTTTGGGACCGAGTCCATATACAGGTGACGATACATTGTACACTTATATAGATTTCCATAAATTCATTTATCCGATCAGCCCGTATGTACAGCCAAATATCGCGGGTTTCAACCTGCATGGAGGAGCTCCTCAAACAAATGGTACTTGCGGATACCCTTATGAAAGCACTGCTTATATAAGTTCCTTTCCAAACGATAATCCTTCTGCATATGTTTTTCCTTATGGAACGGATTGGCCCTGGTACAATCCAGTCTGGCCCGAATCTTCTTCAAATATTGTTTTTGAGCGGGGGATTATCCATATTTTTGGAGCAATTGCACAAACACGTCGTGGATTCGTCCATCGTTCAGGCGGGGATCCCTACAATCATCCATTTGGTAATTCCATTCCAAGTCCATGGGATATCAATAATTACAAATATGATGGTAGTCACCCTTCGGCTGGTTATGATAAAGATTATCATTATGACAACCGCTTTTTGTATATTCAACCACCGGATTATCCGGAAGTTTATCGTGGCTGGGGAGCTGGTACACTTTCATCTTTCGATGAAACAGTCTGGTCATTTAAAGTCCCACCGAATTAATAAAATTCATTTAAAAAAATAGTATGTGAGGTCAGATGGCGAAAAAGAAAAAAATAAAGTTTAAAGAATCGATTGGTCTGGATATTGGCTCTCATAGTATAAAGCTTGTTCATCTCAAGAAATTACATGAAGGATTCAAGCTTTTAAATTATGAGATAAGATCCACAGTTCCAGAAGGACAAGAATATACTCCTTCAGACCTGTCTCCGGATCGATTTGCTCCCGTATTATCCGGGATGCTGAGAGCTTTGAAAATCAATCCTAAAAAGATAAAACATATTGTCTCTTCTGTGGGTGGTGATAATACCAGTTTGAAACAGATAAAGACGATTTTTCTCCCGGAAGATGAGCTTGAATCCGCCTTATTTTTTGAAGCAAAAAAACATCTTCCGATCAGTGGCTCTGAAATGCTTCTGGATTATCAGGTTTTAAGTGTGGAAGAAAAAACAAACAATATGAACATCTTAATGGCAGCTACCACAAAAGCCCTTCTCAATGAGCACTCGGATATTTTAACCGCTGCTGGAGTTACTCCTGGCATAGTCGATGTGGAATCTCTTGCTATAGCAAATAGTTTTGCTCTCAATTCTTTTGTTGAGGAAGGTGTGTTCATCATTCTTAATATTGGTGCTCTTAAAACAAATATGGTGATCTACGGTCCCGAAGCCAAATTTTTTGCCCGGGATATTGCCTGGGGTGGTTTTCATTTTACAAAAGATATTATGAAACGAAGAAAACTTTCGTTTGAAAATGCTGAGAAATTCAAATTTGAGCATGGTCTGAAAGAAGAAGAAGCACCAGAAAGCACCTCCAAAATAATGTCCTTGAATATCACTGAAAAGACCACAGAAGAACAAATAGCAATGGAAGTGAAACGCTCATTACGTTTTTATGTGAAGGAAGCAGGAACCAGTGATTTCAGAAAAATCCTTCTGGTGGGTGGAAGTGCTAAAATTGAAGGACTTCCAGAGTACTTATCCAAACAACTGAACATTGAATCTGAGGTTTACAATCCGTTTATAGACCTGGAAATGCCGGAAAAATTTAAAGATAGAAAAGACCCTCAGCTCGCTCTTGCTTTGGGACTTGCAATGAGACCGGAGTAGAGGTGAATATGAAATTATTATACTTTAAAATTAATCTAAACAAATATGGAGAGTTACGGCGTCAGATTGAAACTGAAAAAAGAACGTTCACAGCAACAGCACTTTCGTTCATCATTATTACAGCTATACTTTGTGGTGTTGCAATATTTCTCAATGCAGATCTGCAAGCAAAAATCGATAATCGCAGTGCTTTACTTTCCAATATAAAGAAGGAAATCGAATCATACCAGATAAGCGGTGAATACCTTTCATCAAAAGACCTGGAAAGAATGGCAAAAATCAGTACGGAACGTATTTTCTGGGCAAAGAAATTGGTGGCTTTATCGGAACAGACAACCGATAAAATCGCTATAACTCATTTCACTTTCAAAGGAAATACATTACGTTTATTCGGTATTACACAAATGGATAAGAAGCAAAAAGAGTTCGACCTGATTATCGAAGATTTTATTAACAAACTTAAAAGCAATGAACAGATCAGTTCTGATTTTCCTGAAATCACATTTATGAAATCGCGACGTGACTTTGAGAAAGATGTAGAAATTTTACGTTTTCAGATAGATTGCGAAGCAATTGAGTTTGAAAAAGAAGGAGAAGGAAAATGATGAAACGAAAATACTTGTATCTGCTTTTGCTCATTGCAATTACTGCTGTTGCTTTCTTCTATTTCAGTAATGATACAATCTCTGCAAAGACGCGAAGAATTAGTGCTTATGATAGAAGAATCAAACAGGAACAGGAAAAACTGAATAGTGCTAAAGTATTGAATGAACAATTGCAGCTTGTTTCAAAAGTAATTATGAATAGTATGACTTCTGAAAAGGATTTTTCTTCTGATGAGGTAAACAGTTTTATCAAAATATTAGCTGATCTGGCAGATAAATATCAAATTGCTGTTCATTCATTATTCCCGAAAGTAGTTTCATCGTTGAGCCGGCACTATCTGGAACAGCTTTATACAATGGAACTCAATTGTACTTTTATCCAGATGGGACAGTTCCTGGGAGATTTAGAGAGTTTTGATCATATTATCAAAGTTAAAACTCTGGATGTGCGTCCGATAGATACGGATTTTACTGAAACCGCAACCGGAGAAATCCCTGCAACCAGGTACAGAGTTACAATAGAACTTTCGGTTTATAAGATAGTGAAGGAGGCATAGATGGACCAGAAATATTTGAAAGACTTTGTAATTGCTTTGGTTGTTATTCTTCTTATTGCCTTTGCCATAAAAGATTATTATCTTTTTCAGAAGGTAGAAAAAGTACCTCTTGAATCCGAATATAAAAAACTTGCTCTGGGGGACCGGTTACTTGATCAGATTCAAGATATTGAGAATTCAATTAGTGATCGTAAAAGTTTTGTATTCAAAGTAGATAAAGATCCTCTCGAGCAAAACTTGATTGTACGCACCCAAAAGGATTTGGAAGAAGAATGGCGGGAAAAGGTTGAAAGTATGGTTCGTCTCCAATCCACCATTATTCCAGCTAATGGAACAGAAATGGCTGCAGTATCCTATGAAGGTAAAACAAAAATCTATAAAATCGGTGATGATTTTATCTACGGAAAAGTTGTGGATATTTTGGAAGGTGAATTGATTTATGTTTTTGGTGGTAAACGAAGAAGTTTAACCCTTGAAAGAATCCCTCCCAAACCGGTTGAAATTCAAAAAACAAAATCGAAAAAAGAAAGAGAATATAATTGGTAATAAAAAAATAAGGAGAATAAATGAAATCTATCAAATCGAATTTCGGTCTTTTAAAAATGATTTTTTTGTTTGTATTCATTCTGGCAGCAGTAAATCTTTTTTCACAGGGAGTAGATGATCTTTTATATCGAAAGATTACTATCAATGCAGAAGATGCCTCAGTTTCGCATATCATCTCTACCATGGCAAAATTGAGTGACTGCAATATTGTTCTGGCAATCGACACTGCAGGAGATGAAGGAGAAGCTGAAGAAAGAAGAGTTACCATTCATTTGAAGGATGTACCCATTGAACAAGCTCTGGCTCTGGTAGTCAAATCAATTGGTCTTTCCTACCGTTTGATTGGAGATAAAACCTTTCTTGTCGGTGAAAAAGCACGTATTGATGAAGAAATCGGAGAGCGCTCCTATATCATTAATCTCAATTATGTGGATGTAAAAAAAATTGTAGCAGCATTAGAGATTATGCCTGGTTTGGCTGTTGCTATTGAAGGACAGAATGCTATATTTTTAAGAGCTAATCCTGAGACTTATGCTGAGATCAGCAAAAGAATCCAGGAAATTGATGTTCCTCAAAAACAGATTGAGATTCGGGCACGGCTTATAGAAATCTCAACTAAAGAGGCAGAAAAATTGGGTATCGACTGGTCACGCTTAAACCAATTCACAACCATTCTGGCGGAAGACCCGGTGAATGCAGGCGGAGTTGGGTTACCTTACGGTTTTACTGATGAAACAGGTGCATTACCTTTTGGTAGTGCCGAAAATTTCCAGGAATTACCGGAAGACCAGTATTTCCAGAAAATGACAGATTGGGGAGATGCTTTTAAATTCAGTCGCCAGTTAACTGCGTTTGATATCACCCTGGATATGTTATTACAAAATAATGCAGCTCAATTATTGACAGATACACGAATTACCGCTCTCAATGGTGAGGAAGCAGAGATTCTTATTGGAGAGATTGTTCCTTTTGTTGTTTCTGATAAGGAATATCAGATTCAGGTGGAACGTGAAGAAGTTGGTATTATACTCAGAGTTCTACCTTCAGTGAATAAAGATGGTCATATCACTGTCAGAATCGAACCTGAAGTAAGTTCGGTGATGGAACTGGTTGGCGGATATGTGCCTCGTACAAAAGTCCGAAAAATTCTTACAACTGTTACAGTTCCGGATGGTCAGCGGATTGTTGTGGGTGGATTGTTGCATTCCAGCATAATTACAACTATGAATAAAGTTCCGCTTTTAAGTAGTATCCCATTTATTGGTAAACTTTTCCAACACAAAGAAGAGATCGTCAACAATACAGACCTGATTATTGAGATTACACCACGTGTGGTTGATTTTACCAAAGAAAGTGTAAATTATAAGCTTGACAAACGTCTGGAAAGAAAATTAATTCAAGAAGAAGAAGAATAGGAGGAAATCATGAAAACAAAAAAACTTGTGTTTATCGTTACCTCTGTAATAGTTTTAACCCTTCTGGCTATTATGGCTTGCGATAAAAGGGTATTGGAAGTTCAGGATTATTCTATTCAGAATATTTATGCAAATCCGGATACGATTTATGCTGATAATGATCCGCAAACGTATTCTGAAATCAATGTTACTGTCGTTGATAAAAATGACGTTCCCTTAGTTGGGCAAACTGTTACCTTTAAAATTCTGGGACAAGTTTTTGGCAACATAACAGCTTCCAGTAATACCGGCACTAATGGAGTTGCAGTAGCTCAGTTCAATGATATCGGAATAGTAGGAGTGACAACTGTAGAAGCTTCGATCGCCGGTTCAAAGGAAACTGTGAACATCAGCATAATTAATCCTCCAGCCCCGGGTAAATATTACCTTGCTCAGTTGTTTGCAGTTCCGGATTCTATCTATGCAGATAATGAGGATGCTACTTATTCCGAGATTAGAGCATTTCTTGTTGATGAAAACGGATTCCCGGCTGTTGGTGATTCTGTGTTCTTCCAGACAAATCCGAATTTAGGTTATGTAACAGCATCTGCTTATGCAGACCAGTTTGGTATTGCCAGAGCTGAATTCCGAGATATAGGCATAATCGGTGATGCTGTAGTTCAAGCATATATTCCGGATTCCACAGCTACAGTTATTGTGAGAATCCTGGAAACTCCAACCTACTTTATTGAAAGGATTACTGCAGATTTTGATACGATTTATGCTGATAATGGCATCACTTATTCTGAAATCGAAGTGCTTGTGAAAGATGATCAGGGTTTTGCTGTAACCGGAGAGACGGTATCTTTCAGAGTTGATATCGGAAATATTTTAGCTCATATCCCTACAGACAGCAGCGGAATTGCGGAAACTACTTTCTGGGATGATGGAGAAGTCGGCGTAGCAACCATCGAAGCATTTGTAGGAGATGCATCAGCAGAGGTTACGGTTTGGATAGAGGAAATTCCGGAGATTGACCCGGATGAGTTTTACTTAGATATAAATTCCAATGATATTAATATCGATGAAGTAATTCTGGTGAGAGCTCATGCGAAAAATACTCTGGGTGAATTCGTGCCGGATGGCACTATCATAGTTTTTCAGACCACAAAAGGATTCTTCCAGACTTTCGATGCTATTCCTTTGGGAACTGTGGTTCAAGCCCCAACTACAAGTGGTGTTGCTCAAACCTATTTCAATGCAGGCACTCAAGCCGATGTTGCCGTGTTAAGTGCTTTGATATCAGACCTGATTGTAACCGAGGATATTACAATTCATCCAGGTTCTCCAAAAAATATGTTTCTTAAAGCATTAAATGAAAATGGTGAAGAACAATACATCATTCCTGTAAATAGTAATGAAGTACTTAATATTCAAGCTAAAGTTCAGGATAAATACGGTAATCTTGTTGAA
>CAYWPW010000014.1:10714-16116 GCA_964460095.1 uncultured Candidatus Cloacimonadota bacterium | reverse complement strand
TCAATATAAAAAAAAGTGTGACAAAAGGAAACAAGGATTCAATTAGGAATTAGGAATTGTAAATTAGTAATTAGAAGATAGTTAGGGAGATAGGGAAAAGAGTTTTTAGTTAAGAAAAAGTTGACGAGAAGTAGTGTAAATTTTTTTAAAAGCGTGCAAGTGAAAATGTATTCACCAGCAGCTACCGGTTCCTCTGAATTCGAGAATTTTTTTTACCAACCTTCCAATGCTTCATTCAACATTGCCAGGGTTTGTTCTTCTTTATATCCAAGCTGCTGCATTGCGCCGGAAGGGCAAACAGCTGCACAACTTCCACAACCTTTACAGAGTCCGGAATTTATATGAGCATATTCTTTCCCGTTTTGCCAGAATAACTCCGGTGCTCCATAAGGACAAACAGCGACACACATTCCGCAGCCTGCACACATATCCAGATCAACCTGAGCAATATATGCTTCCGACATATATTCATCTGAGCAGATAATGGAACATGCTCTTTCTGCTGCTGCTTTTGCCTGTGAAATTGTTTCTTCGATTCCTTTTGGAGAATGAGCAAGACCGGCTAAGAATAATCCTTCGGCAGCGAAATCTACAGGACGAAGTTTAACATGAGCTTCCATAAAGAAATTATCTTCATTAAGCGGAAGTTTCAGCATTTGAGAGAGTTCTCCGGCATCTTCCTGGGGAACCATAGCAGAAGCCAAGATCAATTTATCAGGATAGATCATAACTTCCTGATTCAAAACATGATCCTTAAGCGTCACGGTTAATCCCTTTTCATTCAGAACCATACGGTTTTCGTCTATTTCCACGACAGGTTTTGCATCTTCTTCATACCTGATGAAAATAACACCGAGTTCTCTTGCTTTCTGATAGAATTTCTCATAAAAACCATAAGTTCTCATATCTCGGTAAATAATATAAACATTTATTTTCGGATTCAATTCTTTCAAGCGAATAGCATTTTTTACAGATTGAGTGCAGCAAACTCTCGAGCAGTAAGGACGCTTTTCATCACGAGAACCGACGCACTGGATCATAACAATATTTTTGAGTTTCTTATAAACCTTTTTATTTTCTTCAAAGTCTGTTTCAAAATCAAGATGAGTTATAACATTCTTATTTTTCCCATAGAAATATTCCTCGGGTTTAGATTCGTTCGCACCGATAGTAATAATGATCACTCCGTGCTCAAAGATATCTTCTTTATTTTCTGTTTTATTGAATATCTTTGTTTGATAGTTTCCGATATATCCATCGATCTCTTTAGCTTCCGAATTCGTGAAAACTTTTACGAGCGGATGCTTGTTAATCTCATCATTAAGTTCAGCGAGATAATCTGAGATTTTCTTTCCCTCAACAGATTCAGCAAGTCGATGAAGATTTCCGCCCAATTTATCTTTTCTTTCGATGAGTGCTACTTCAAAACCCTGTTCTGCAACAGAAAGAGCTGCTGTCATACCGGAAAGTCCTCCACCGATAACGAGAGCTTTTTGGGTAACATCAAGAGAAATCGAATGAAGTGATTCTAAAAGTCTGACTTTTCCAATTGCAATTTTTGTAAGAATCTTTGCCTTTTCAGTTGCTCCTTCTTTATCTTCTTTGTGAACCCAGCTACATTGATTCCTGATATTTGCCATATCGAAAAGATAGGGATTCAATCCGGCTTCCCTCAATGTCTCCTGGAACAAAGGTTCATGAGTACTCGGCGAGCAGGATGAAACAACAACTCGATTAAGTTTATATTCATCAATAACTTCCTTCATTTTTTCCTGAGTATCCTGTGAACAGGTGAATAAATTATCCTCAGCATAAACAACATTTGGTAATGTTTTCGCAAATTTAACCACTTCAGGAACATTTACCACGCTTCCGATATTGATACCGCAATGGCACACGAAAACTCCGATTCTGGGTTTCTTTCCACTTACATCAATCTCTTCAGGATAAACTTTTTCGGTAATTTCGGTTCCACGAACTTCCGAAAGTATTTCTGCAGAACCTGCAACTGCTCCGGATGCCTGCATAACTGTTTCCGGGATATCTTTTGGTGAAGCTGCTGGTCCGCAAACATAAATTCCGGGTCTGGTTGTCTGGATGGATGACATTCCAGTATTTTCAATAAAATTAAATTCATTAAGCCGGACATCAAGTTTATCGGTTACATCCACTATATCTCTTGTTGGCGTTAATCCGATTGAGAGCACAACCATTTCAAATTCTTCAATTTCAAGCTTACCATTTTCTTTTACATAATACAATTCCAGGTTTCCTGTTTCTTTTATCTCTTTGATCTTTCCAACTCTAGAGCGAATAAACCTGACTCCCACATTTTTTGCCTGATCATAGAATTTATCAAAGTCTTTTCCATAAGCACGAATATCCATAAAAAATATTGTAGGTTCAACAGTTTTTACATGCTCTTTGGCTATTATCGCTTCTTTAAGAGCGTACATACAACAAACAGAAGAGCAATATGGCATATGTGAATTCTCGTTTCTTGAACCTACACACTGTATCCAGGCAATTTTTGTAGGAACTTTGCCGTCATCAGGTCTTTGCAGATGTCCTTCAAATGGACCCGAAGCTGCTAACACTCTTTCAAATTGGATACTTGTAAGAACATTCTTATATCTACCAAATCCATATTCATGTAATGGTGTAGGATCAAACTTATCTGATCCATTTGCAATAATCACCGAACCGATATTCAGGTTAAAAATTTCTTCTTCTTGCTCAAAATCGATCGCATCAGCTTCACAGTATTCCGTACAGATCTTGCATTCTCCGGTATTTAGTTGCACACAATAATTCGGATCAATATTTGCATAATTAGGAACAGCTTGAGCATAAGGGATGTATATGGCAGATCTTTTTATCAATCCTTCATCAAATTCAGATAGAATGGGGATAGGTTCATTTTCCGTGATCTTTTCAAATTTAATTCCGGTTTTGGTTGGACAAATACTGTCGCATGCTCCACACGTCTGGCACACATCTGATTGGGTGTCAAAGGCAGGAACTACTACACGATTATTTCCTCTATTAGCAAAACCGATCGCACCTCTACCCATCCTGTCTTTACACATTCGCACACATAATCCACAAAGAATACAGTCCTCGTTTTTTAGCTTAATCCTTGGTTTTCCAACTCCGAATTCTTTTGCAAGATTTTGTATAACTTCAGAATCAGGGCACTTTGCCAATAATAATTCAACCACGACCTTTCGGGTTTTTTTTATTTGTTCTGTATCGGTTTTGATAATAAGACCATCTTGAACTGGATAAGTACAGGATGCCTGGATAGATGGTCTCCCACCCTTCTGGCTTACCTCAACAATACATAATCTGCAAGCTCCATAAGCAGGTAATGCTTTATTATAACATAAAGTTGGAATCTTTATGTTATTTTTTTCTGCTGCCTGAAGAACGGTAGAACCTTCTTCAGCTTCTATCTTTTTTCCATTAATAATTAAATTAACCATTTTTTATACCTTCTAAGAATGCATAACTTCTTTTCTTTTAAACAAGATTCTCTATCTTCATCCTTTCCGAAGCTTCCACCATAGAAATTCTCTCGAATAAGATTCGGAAAGTTACCTTTTTATTTTTTTCAGAACGCCGTGAAAGGCGTCTTATGTTTTTTATATGATCTTGTGTCCCACACCTAAAGGAGTGGGTTATTGATTGATCATTTTTTTCAACATTCTGATCAATAACCCCTACTTTCAAGTAGGGGAACAAAACATCACTAACCAAAACTTTTACGGTGTTCACGCCGTTCCAATCATTTTGATCTTGTGCCTTGAAAAACATATCTTTTCTCATACTCTTTCATAAATTATAACATACTGCCTATTTACGTTTCTTTCATAATTTCTTTTGAATCCAGAACACAACTTCCCTCTTCATCTCGATATTCATAAATAAAATTTATTTCAGGATGAGAAATGATTAAGGTCACAATTGTATCATTCATATTCCCAATGGGTTTACGGTCGATATGACTATATTGAAAAGTAGCCTTAACCTCTGTACCTTCACCAACCTTAGAATAAATTTCAAAATCTCCATTACTCTCTCTCGCAGCTTGAGCTAAAAGAGAAAGTCCCATGCCCACTTTTCGTGTCGTTCTTGTTGTATAGAACGGGTCCAGTACTTTGTTAATGGTTTCCCTGTTCATTCCTCTTCCATTATCCTTTATCTCGATTACAAGCGAATCTTTGCTTTTCTCCTCTATAATCTTTATTACTATTTTTGAAGCATTTGCTTCGATCGAATTCTCAACCACATCAAGAATATGTAAGGATAGATCTTCCATTTTTATTCTTCAATGCTTGTTTCAACTCTATCACTGTTATATCCTCAAGCAGGAAAGTGGTTGAAGTTTTACCGATATCATCTATATAATGAGCATCAGAAAAAGTGACGAGAGGAAAGCCTGCTGACATTGGAAAATCCAGTTTTTTCTTTTCGGACATATATCCTGGTGATAACTCCAGACCATCCAGTTCCAATCCTTCCGGAACAAAACCCAGTTGCCCGATCAGGCTGAATCTTTCACGATCTACATGAGAGGCAATAGCAAGTCCATTCAACGAATGTATAAGTTCTACTATTGCATCAACTGTTAAATCTGTAGCACCAATCAATAGTTTTTTGTTAAGATCAACTATTTCATTATTCTCATCTACTATCAATTGATATCCGAAAAACTCCTCATCGTTAACTCCTTCCAGGTTTTCATAAACGATTTTCTGGAGCTCAGATAATTTTTTATCTTCATCAAAAAGAGCCAGTACATGCACTTCTTCTTTAGATGTAACTTCCATTCCGCCCAGAACTTTCAAATTATATTTTTCTCCTGCTTTCATTACGGCAGCTACATTTTCAGATGAATTATGGTCACAAATACCGATCACATCCAATCCTTTTAATTTTGCTTTTTCTACTATCACTGTAGGCATCATACTCATATCACCACAAGGGGAGAGACAGGTATGAATATGCAAATCCGCTTTGATTTTTTTGAGCATTCTCTTGAGACCTCATTATCTCTTATTCCTTCTTTTTTTTAGCAACGAACAATACTAACAAAACTAACTTTTTTAACAATGAATTCCCGGAAAGCACAAAAATAAATATTCAATCTTCAATATTAAATATTCAATTTATTGAGTCCCGTGTATTCCCAGTTCATAAAGTTTTCCCACAATTTCAAAAGTGGGTAATTCTGTTAACAGAATAGGAATATTTTCCTGTTCTGCTTTCTTCAAAGTTGATTCTTCCGGTTCACGTCCATTTACAAGAATAATGCCTGCAAGTTCCTGTAAATTTGCCACAGCTACGATATTTAAATGGATTTGCAAAGTTATCCAGATGTTATCTTTTTGAGCATTTGC
>CAYWPW010000014.1:0-10614 GCA_964460095.1 uncultured Candidatus Cloacimonadota bacterium | reverse complement strand
TTATCTTTCCTTGAAATTACAGGAAATCGACCAAATCCATATTTTTCAAATTTCATAACAGCATGAACAAGTGGTTCATCTGCATACAGTGTTTTTACATTTTTTGTCATCTTATCTTCTATTAAAGTATCCAGTTCATTTTGTTCAAGGCATTTAATAAAATCTTCAATACTAATAATACCGATAAGTTTGTTGTCCTTTGCAACAGGAACTCCTGAAATTCGCTTATCGTACAAAATATCTCTTAAATGAGAAACATGCATTTTTGAACCGACTGTTTCAATATTCTTGGTCATTACATCTTTAATTCTCAGCTCATAAGTCAGTTCTTGAATCTTGGTGGTTGTTCTTTTATTATCATCCATTTTTATTTATCAAGATTAAAATAACCACAACCCTTGAGACCATTTTTATACAATCGTCCACAACTTTCAAATGTTGTATATTTTGTTATCAATACAATTATATCATTCTTTTCAGCTAGGTTTATAATTTTTTCATCAGGGATTTTTCCCATAACAAAACAAACTGCTTTTATATCAGCTACATTAGCAGTATTGATAACCTGGATATTCATTAAGCTTGTTAATAGAATAGAGCCTGGTTTTCCAAAAGCTAAAATTTCGCTCATTAAATCTGATGAACAACCTATTTGTATTTCTATTTCAGGATTGTATTTTCCTGAAATAACTTCTGCTTCAAGCAGTTCTTTTATTTCTTTAATTTTCATATGATTAATTTACCTTTATTGCATCAAATCTACATACTTCCTTGCAGATGCTGCATTTAATACATTTGCTTTTATCTATGGTTTGAGGTTTCTTCTTTTCTCCAATAATTGCATTTGTGGGACAATTCACATTACATATAAAGCAACCAGTGCATTTTTCAGCATCAATTGAATATTCGATTAACTCTACACAAGATTTAGCCGGACATTTTTTATCCCTGATATGAGCAATATATTCATCTTTAAAATGACGAATTGAAGTTAATACCGGATTCGGAGCTGACTTTCCTAATCCGCACATTGAAGCATTTATAATTGCTTCTCCCAATTCTTCCAAAAATTCTATATCTCCTTCTTTGCCTTTGCCTTTACAGATATTAGTCAAAATCTCATACATCGCATCTAAACCTTCTCTGCAGGAAGAGCATTTACCACAGGATTCATCCCGGGTAAATTCTATAAAATACCTGGCAACATCGACCATACAATCATCTTCATCCATAACAATCATGCCGCCGGAACCCATAATTGCTCCAGCTTCCTGTATCCGTTCGTAATCGATAGGTAAATCCAGCATGCTTTCCGGAATAACACCACCGGAGGGTCCACCTGTCTGAACAGCTTTAAATTTCTTTCTGTTGGGAATTCCACCGCCAATCTTAAAGACCATTTCACGCAGAGTTATTCCCATAGGAACTTCCACAAGTCCGGCATTATTTATCTTTCCTGCAAGAGAAAAGACTTTTGTACCTTTGCTTTTTTCAGTACCGATGCTGGCAAACCATTTTGCTCCAAAATTTATTATTCTTGGTAAACAGGACAGTGTTTCAACATTATTTATATTTGTAGGATTATCCCAAAGTCCTTTTTCTACTGGAAATGGAGGTCTCTGCCTGGGTTCTGCCGGTTCACCTTCTATTGAATGAATCAAAGAAGTTTCTTCTCCACAGACAAATGCACCGGCACCCCGAAATATTTCCACATCAAAATTGAAATCAGAACCAAATACGCCTTTTCCAAGTAAGCCATATTCTCTTGCCTTAATAATTGCACCGTCTAACCTTTTAATAGCCAGAGGATATTCACTTCTCACATAAACATAACCCTTTTCTGCACCAATTGCATAAGCAGCGACCAGCATTCCCTCAATAAGAGAATGTGGGTCTGCTTCAATTATTGAGCGGTCCATAAAAGCACCTGGATCTCCTTCATCAGCATTGCATATCAGATATTTTGGCGAGCCTGGATTTTTTCTACAAAACTCCCATTTCATCCCGGTTGGGAATCCTCCTCCACCTCTTCCTCTTAGACCGGAATCCTTTATTTCCTGTATCACATATTCCGGCGTCATATCTTGTAAAACTTTTGCCAATGCCTTATATCCATCCCTGGCAATATATTCATCAATCTCATCAGGGTCTATTATCCCTCTATTCCAAAGAGCAATAAGTCTCTGGTCATGATAAAAAGGAATATCCTGTAGTTTTTCAATAGGATGTAAGTCTTCAGGATCGATATACATCAAAGAATGAACAGGTCTTCCCTTCAATAAATGCTCTTCAACCAAATTAGGGATATCTTTTTCTTTTAAGAACTGATAAACTACATCATCAGGTTGAACAATTAAGGTTGGACCCTTTGTGCAAAGCCAACTACTTCCTGTAGTAATTATCTTAATTTCGTCTTCTAAATTGTATTTCTTAATTTCTTCTTCGAGCTTGCTCTTTATTTTCAAAGCTCCTACAGAAACACACATTGTACAAGTGCACAACAAAACATTACATCTATAAGCCATAATTAAAAAACTCCTAAAATTCTAAAATTCAAAATACCTGAATTTAAAATGATTGATTGCTTTTATGGTACTCTTTCACTTCCAAATGCCAAGGCATACTCTTTTACAATTTCTCCGGAAAGTATATGTTTATCAAAAATTATTTTTGCTTTCTCGGGAGTTAAATCTACATACTTTACAGGAGGTTGATTTTGAACTTCGACTGTTATCATCGGTTCACGACTGCATAAACCCGCACAGCTTGAAGTGGTAAGAATAATATCTTTTATATTTCTACTCTCGATTTCTTCCATCAATGTGCTCATTATAGCACGAGATCCGGATGCAATACCACAAGTTCCCATGTGGACTCTAATTATTGCGCGACCGGTTCCCTCGCGGAGGATCATTGTCCTTTTTACTCTTTCTGTTATTTTGGCTAAATCTTCAGGCGTTATTTTTGGCACTATCTACCTCCCTGTATTTTTTAATTAATTTAGGAACCTGGGTTACACGAAAATGCCCATAAATATCCTCATTAACAGTTACCACAGGAGCTTGACCACAACAACCAAAACAGGATATGGTCTCAAGTCCGAACATTAAATCCTCAGTTGTGTTACCCATCGTAATACCAAGTTCCCTTTCAAAAGCTTCCAGAATTCTGTTTCCTCCCTTTATGTAACAAGCAGTTCCAAAGCAAACATTAATTGTATATTTCCCTTTAGGTTGCAGACTGAAAGAATTATAGAAAGTCGCTATTTGATATATTTTAGTTAAGGAAATATCGAGTTCTTGTGAGATATATTTCAGGATATCTTCAGGAAGATAATTATATTCTTTGCTGATGCTCTGGAGTATAGGCATAAGATTGCCTGGCTTATCTTTAAATTCTTCTAAGATCGCATCTACTTTGATAGTATCTTCTTTTCTGAGTATTATAGATATTTTTTCAACAGGATAAAGTGCAATTGATACCGGACAATTTTGAGTACAAGCTGCGCAACCTGTGCATTTATCTTCATCCACATACCTGGGATTTTTCCTTACTTCAACCCTGAAATTTCCAGCTTCACCCATCACTTTTCCCAGTTCAGCATTTGTGATGATCTCAATATTCGGATGCCTTCCACAATCCACCAATTTTGGTGAGACAATGCACATAGCACAATCATTTGTAGGGAAGGTCTTATCCAACTGAGCCATAACACCGCCAATAGCCGGTGTTTGCTCCAGAAGATAAACTTTAAACCCGGAATTTGCCAGATCAAGTGAAGATTGTATTCCTGCGATCCCTGCACCCAAAACCAGAACAGAACCTACTTTTTTATTACTCATCAAACAATACTCCTTAATACAAAAGAATTGATAAGAGGACTTTTAATTATTTACGGAATTAATTTTTTTTTCCGATCTTATCTTTTTCCTTATCGCAAAATCTTTTATAATATCTAATAAATGTTTTTCGTTTACTTCTCTACTATGATGATGTGAACCATGGCTATTTTTAACATAATCCTGGTACAAAGCTTCTGCATATACTTGTTTTCCCAATGAAGTTCGAATCACAACAGAAGTATATCCATCCTGAGAGCCAACACCACCAACCGAAATATCGGCAAATTCATTGGAAAAATCATTGCAGGCAAGACAAGCCGGTCTGGCAATTTCTTCGATCTCTTCCAAAGGAATATGAAAACTTACATTCGATTTCATTTTCAAGATCAAATTATCTTTGATATTAACTTTTTCAATATCATCTAAATCTATCTTATGTGTTTTCGCAAAATTTTTCTTTGAAAGGTCTTCAATAGTGAAGCACTGCATACAGAACAATCCGATCGTAAATATTATCAGGTTTGAGGGAACAATATTCAGTAGCTGCATTTTTCGAATTGCTTCTATCTGGCAGGCAGTTCCGACAATAGCCAGTTTCTTCATCGAATCCGAAGCGGATTCTTTTATTACTTTTATGATAGGAAAAGTTGAGGAATAAATATTTCCCAGCTCGTCGAGATGATGTGTTTCTGCGAAACTTGAACCGGCAGCATCTATCAGGTCTGAGCGGGTTTTTGCAATTATTGGCATTCTCCCGTGAGTTCCCGTTCTTTTGGAAACAATAGCTCCATCGATTATTTTATTTTCTAATAGATATATTAAAATGGAAGTGACTACACCACCATCTGTGGCAACATTAAGAACCTCTTCATCTGTGGATCGTGCAGAAAAAATATCTATCCAGTGGCCTAATGGATATTTCCAATCATAATGGCTTTTTAGTTCTTCTTCCAGGTTTCTTGTTTTAGGACATATCAGGTAACAAATTCCACATTCCAGGCATTTGTCTTTGTCTTTATATTCAGGAAAACCTTCCTTCCCAATCTTCAATGCATCTATGCTATTTGCGCTGCAGAATGAAACGCAGCCACCACACCTGTTGCATAGATTTTTATTTACAATATCCTGAAGTAAATTTTCAAAACTTAATTCTTTTTTAGAATTCATCTATTCTCCTGAAAATCTGACAAAATACCAGGGAGCTAAAAAAGCTCCCTGAATATGATTTTATTCAATCGGATTTGAACTATCTGCATTCCATTCGTAAAAAGCACCATCATAAACTTTTACATTGGTAAAATCCAGGATAGAAGTAAGCGCCAAATAAACAATCCCGGCTCTTACACTGGAAGCACAATAGAGAATGATCTCTTTATCTGCTGTGATGCCGACATTTTTCACTATTTTGGCAATTTCTTCTTTTGTTTTAATTGTGTCATCTTCATTAAGAATATTCTTGTATTCGAAATTTATGGCTCCTGGAATGTGTCCTTTCCTGGTTATGTTCTCGTCTTCGTCTATCCCATCGAATTCATCTTTGCTGCGAACATCTACTAGAATAACATTTGGGTCATTTAAATGAGCCTTCACATACGCCATATCTGAATAAATACCAGCATCGGGATTGGCGTTAAATGTAGCTGGTGTAATTTCTGTCGCTTTGGGAGTTACCTTTCCTCGTACTTTTCCCCAACCTTTCAGATGTCCATCTAGGATGTTTACATCTTCTGCTCCCATGTAGTCAAAGATCCAGTACAATCTTCCTGATGCTTTATTGCTTCCATTATCGTAAATTACAATCTTGCTATTTTCTGTGATACCTTTTTCTCCAAATATTTTGGCAATTTCACCTGCACTTTTCAGCATTGATGAAACACCTTCGGTTTTATACAGATCTTTGTGATAAATATTTACAGCACCTTTGATGTGCTTTTTACTGTAATCGGAAGTTTGACGGGCAGAGACAATAACAACATTGCCGTCTTTGGAAAGTTTAGCCAGTTCCTTTGCCGTGATAACTCCGGCAAAAACAAACTGAGCTGTTAACAGAAGAATTATCAATATTCCAATAAATCTTTTCATTATGTTTCTCCTATTTTAAATTTAACAAACTTGAGTTAAGGTGGTTTTAACCATCTTGACTTAAGTTTTTATTTCAATTCATCTTAACTCATGCGGCAGCTGCCGGATTAGTCAAGTTTTATTCAATCTTCTCTTTTTTTAAAACTTAACCTGAAGCTGCATCAGGATTTCATCGTTAGAGATTTCAGTAGGTTCTTCAGCTTTGTAAAGATAGTTAAGCTGCAACCTTGTCCAATCATTGAAAAAGTAATTCACGCCAAATGTGATAGTTGTGTTTACATCATCATCTGCATCAGTATTTGGATCGTAAGATTCATATTTGACAACAGGCTGTAAATTCCAATCTGTCATATACAATGCCTGAGCCCAGAAACCGCTTCTTTTTATAGAACCTTCGTGCACCTGCACGGGATCATCACCTCAGCCACCACCTGTGGTATATGAACCAATGTCTTCAGAACTAATATATTCAGCTTGAACAAGAACATTTGATAGATTTAATTGAAATTCTCCGGCAAAACGAGTTCTTTCATCTTCATTTGCATCTGCTACAGAAGCAGGAGCAGTACCAAATTTGTAACTTCCGCCAATGCTCAAGAACTCAACAGGAGCAATAACAATTCTTCCTGCAAAAGTCTTATTCTGATTATCTTCAAAGTTTCCTTTTCCCGTACCGTTTGTAAAAGCAAAAGCATATTTAGCCAGTTTGTTATATTTTCCGGAAATTAGAACTCCCAGATCACGATCTGGTGCTGTAAGCTCACCAACAACCATTGAACGTCTGACAGTATGCAATCCCTGACATGGTGTGTTCAATTCCAGGCTGAAAGGAGATTTGAACTGACCCAGAGAAACACTGGCAAAAGGTGCCAGACGTGAATAGGTGATAAATCCATCCAGAAGGTATGGAGCTCCATCTTTGTTTGGACTGAATTCAAACATGATATAATAACTGAAATCATATGGAATGTTCCCTACCAGACCCATCCGAGCTCTGTTGAAGGTAAAGCTGTTAGTGTTATCATCTTCATTTAATTGATATTCAAATTGAGATTGCAAATAGCCAACTACATTCACGCCTTCATCTGAAGATACTTCCATGCAGCCTTGCGCATAGATTGTCAATGGCAGGAACAACATCGCTGCAATTACAAATAAAACTAATTTTCTCATAATTTCTCCTAAATTAATGAATGAAGATTTTCTTCATTCCAAAAAGCGGAGAGCGGAACTTAATCCGCTCTCACATGTAAAAAAATACTATGGTCCTACATCGTAAGTTTGATTAGTAATTCCAGTAGCACTCCATTTGTGCCCCAATAGATCATCATAGATCATGCCATTTGCACCAAAAGACAAGCTTCTTGCATCGTAGCCAAGCACTGTCAGGTAAGCAGTAATCATGGAAGAAGTTTGGCCAGTCCAGCAATAGGTAACAACTATTTCGTTTGGATCAAGATTTTCCAGAACGAGAGGATTGATTCTGTATGCGCCAGTGATGTTTCCATAGTCGATCACATCATCTGCTGACCAGAAATTATTAATAAAGAAATCTCCTGGATTATCAAGAGCACCAATAGTTGTATCACCATCTAAAGCTTTAACGCTTTTGAAACCTTCTGCCAGCAAGTAAGCAACTCTTTCTGCCAGAATTGCAGCACCATCTTCCAGATCTGATTCGAATTCCGGATATTCAAAAACTTCGCTAGCTTCGATTGCACCAGGAGCTGCTACCCAGTTTGCATGATTAAGTGTAGCAGTCTTTCCAGACCATTTATCAAAATCAAGATTCCAGCCGCTCATTCCCCACTTCAGCACGCGTGCTTCATAACCGGAAAGACGAAGAGCCATAACAGCATGACCTGCAGATTGACCAGTATAACAAACAACTACGATTGGTTTGTCTGCCAGTGCAGCATCTACTAAGATATTACCCAAAGAGGATGCAACAGCACCAGGAATATGACCATTTTCATAATCTACGATACCATCTGCAGGATCTGCAGCAGTAGCCCCATGATAGTCACCAGCTCTGATATCCATCACATAATTTTGATCGAGAACCTGAATTAATGAGTCGGGAGCAATGATCCAGCTAGCCAAAAGATCTGTGGTTGTCATTCCATTGGCATCCATGTAAGCAGTTAGTGTCTCAAAAGACGAGACATTAGGATCGCTTGAATCATCTTTACAACCCATCACAAACAGCATTGAAAATGCTGCTACTACAATTACTAATTTCATCCATTTTTTCATAACTTCTCCTTTTTTTTGAGTTTTAAAAAAACTCTTTTTCTTTTTGAAAATTAACTTCAATCCACATAACCTATGTGGAAACTTTCTAATCTCAGCCGCCAGATGATTTGGCAGAATCATCTTCTTCCGGTGCTGTTGGATCTAACCATTTCTTGTAGCCGCCTTTCAAGTTTTTAACATTTGTATATCCAAGCTGCATAAGTGTTTGAGCGGCTAATGCTCCACGACCACCAGCTTTGCAGTAAATGACGATCTCTTCATCTTTTGCAGGCATTTCTACCCACAATTCGTCATCCCAGTAACTCTGGCTTCCTATCTTAAATTCCAATAGTCCTCGTGGGATGTTCACCGTGAAAGTTTCGGGATAGGGATATTCGTCCTCTTCATCCGGTTGATTAATATAGCCAGCTTCGAATTCACCGGGTTCTCGAGCATCGATCACAACCCTGATCTCTTCTTTCTCCAATTTTGTTTTGAAATCATCGTAGGAAATTTCTACGATACCTTGTTTGGTTTCTCTGACCATTGCCGTTGCATTGGCAAAATAACCACCTTCGGAAAATCCTTTTCCGCAACCTGAGATTAGAAGAAGAATCGCAGAAAGAATTAATAGATAATAAGTTTTTTTCATTTCTTCTCCTTTTTATAATGCGGAAAATTTTCCGGTCTTTTCATTCCATTTCACAAAGACATACCAGAGCAGCAGGATCAAAAGAACCAGAACTACAGCACCGGTATAACCCAGAATATCCGGTAGGAACACCATTTTTCGCAACGATTCAGGTAAGATGCTTTTCACGCCAGGAACGATAAATAACCTGGAAACCGGAGCCATAATTACAAATCCTAAAGCAGACATCCATAATTTTACATGACCTTCTCCGGCTCGCCACAGAGTTCCCACAGCACAGCCACCAGCCACTGTCATTCCCAGACCAAATATGAATCCACCGATTAAAGCTCTTAACCAGAAATTTGCATAAACAGCTTTCAATTCGATAGCACGAACAGCCAGTTCGCTGGCATTTCCCACACCGAAATACTTGATAACTGTGAATCCAACCAGACCAACCAGGATGCTGATAATAACAGCCACAGGAGCTGATGCTTCACCTGTCATGAAAGGTTCACGGAAAGCTCGTACGATACAAAATCGCGAGCGCTGCAGGATCAATCCTAGCAGTAAACCAAACAGCACATGCCAACCGATGATCTTCATGGCACTGCCTTTGGAAGTGTAAGTGCTGACCAAGTATAAAATCGCAGCTATCAAAATCCAGCCCAGCCATCTCTGCCAACCGGTTTTCTTTGCCGTTCCCGGTAGGAATATGTAGGATTTTCCCATGCTGATTTTAGGCAGAGCTTCCATCTCCCATAAAATATAGCGTAAAGCTACAAAAGTACCAATTGTGAAACCTACGCCAAGTGCGAGTGCTCCACCAGAAAGAGCAGCTACTCCTGTGAAAAATCCACCAGTTGTACAACCAGCGCCAACCGTGGCACCAATTGCCATCAATGCTCCCCCAATAAATCCTTTCACCAGTTCTCCCGCTGGTGCCACCTTAATACTGAATTCTCTTGAGAACAAAGATGCGATAAATGCACCTATCACGATGAAAATATTAAGAAGTGCAACAGCATGAAGATTTATCGGAACACTCGTTCCCAAATTGCTGATGCCAAAAAGCTGAAAAAGATTTTGTCCGATATTTGTATAGCCACTGCTGGAACCCCAAGGGTATTTGATTACAAAGAGTAGAATATTCAAAATCGCCAATAGAATGCCGCCGATCCACATGGGCCAGCTTTTGGCAAACAGGCTGTCGAATAATTCCCTCAATTCTCCTTTTTTAAACACTGTTCACTCCTTTTTACTTCTTTTTGATGTAAAAAATGAATGCGCCACCTTCTTCTTTCTGCTCAAGAAAAATGTTCCCGGTTTTTTCGCACCAGGCAGGAACATCGGTCTTTGAACCCGGATCAGTTCCAATCATTTCCAGAACTTCATCACTGTTCATTTTCTTGATTGTTTTGGCCAACTTAATGATCGGCATCGGGCAGGAAAGCCCTTTACAATCTAAAGTTTGATCTACTTGCATTTTTCCCTCCTTTTTTTATTTGGTTTTATACTTCATTATTTCTTGTTGGATATTGGATATTCTTTTCTTCCTGAATTTCCAAGTTCCAAAAATAGCCACAGACTTACACTGACTTAACACTGACTTTTTTCCCTTCATAATTCATCATTCCTTGTTGGATATTCGATATTCATTTTGTTCGCGAATTTCCAAATTCTACTATCCGCGATTATCCGTTTTATCCGTGTCATCTGCGTTCTATCTTTTACCATTTTACTTTTATCTCTTTTTCTAACTTAGTTTTAATTTTATCATCTAATTTTTTATCCGGATGCAGTTTCTGATCAATCAATTCG
>CAYWPW010000013.1:6586-16119 GCA_964460095.1 uncultured Candidatus Cloacimonadota bacterium | reverse complement strand
TCCGGAATTTCCACCCAGACCGGCAACAATAGGCATCAACACAGCCAGGAATGATAACCTGGCAATTGTCTGTTCAAAGATTCCTACCACGCTGGAAACCAGAAGGGCTGTAAATAAATTCAAAGTAAGCCAGGGAAGTCTTTTCTTAACAGAACTAAAAGGACTGGTAAAAACTCTGTCTTCGCTTTCCAATCCCACCATTTTATACACGTCTTCCGATGCTTCTTCGTCAATAACATCGATGATGTCGTCCACTGTGATACGACCCAGCAAATGATACTCTTTATCCACCACAGGGAGAATGTAAATATCATATTTACGGAAGATATGTGCCACCTGTTCCTGGTCCATATCTACTTGGGCTGAAATTACATTCTTATCCATGATATCCTTTGCTTTTCTCTGCGGTTTTGCCAAAAGCAGGTGAGTCACTTCCAGGAGTCCTATCAATTTATTGTCATTATCTACCACGAAAATGTAATGAATATTCTCGACTTCTTCATAATTCTCACGGATATATTCAATTATCTCATCGCGTTTCATTTCCTGATTAACAGCGATGATCTCGGTCTGCATCAAACCACCGGCAGATTCTTCATCATATTTCAGAAGTTGCTTGATATCCTCGGAATCTTCTTTATCAATTTTTTTCAGAAGTTCTTTAGAGATGTCATCTTCCAATTCCCCGATTATATCTGCTGCTTCATCTGTCTCCATTTCATCAATGATTTTCACCAAACGATTCTGCTGCATTTTTTCCAGGATATCTTCACGCAGGTCATCATAAAGTTCAGGAAGAACATCTGATGCATTTTCATCATTCAAAAGAGAAAAAGCTGTGAACTGGTATTCGGAAGGAAGTTCATTTATAATCTGGGCAGAATCCGCAGGATGTAGCAGGTTAATCTTTTCTATCAATTGGTTTTGCTGATTATTTTCAAAATACTCCAGTATTTGACCATAAGTTATTTTCTGCATAATCCAACCTCCCTTAAAGGATTAATTTTAAAATTATGAATGTGATTTTTTTGTCTATTAAATTTTATTCTCATTCTGGACTCCAGCTCGAATAAACTCGGATTGACCTAAACATTCGGTCATATGACCTAAAATTTAGGTCAATAAATTTCTTGGAGAGTTCGATGAACTGTCCCTACAAATTTCCAAATAAAAAAAACAGGCAACCATATTTGGCAGCCTGTTTAATTCTTAATTTATAATTCTTAATTATTTCGCGATATCTTCTGTTTTAATATCTTCTTTCTTGGCTTTTTTCTCTTTGTCTTCCACGAATTCGATAATAGCCATGGGAGCGCAGTCACCTTTACGAAATCCGTTTTTGAGAACGCGAGTATAACCACCTTCTACACTTGCATATTTAGGAGCAATTTCATCAAAAACTTTTTTAACCAGAGTTCTGTTTTTTAGAACCTTAAAAGCCAATCTCCTGTGATGAACTCCACCTTTTTTGGCATAAGTTATCACTCTTTCCGCAACACCCCTGATTTCTTTTGCTTTTGCCACAGTTGTATTTATTCTGCCGTGTTCCACCAGGGAACAAACCAGGTTCTTTAACATTAGCTTACGATGGTCAGCTTCTTTTCCGAGTTTTCTGCCTTTAACTTTATGTCGCATAATCTTAACCTTTCTTTTTTGTAGTTATCTTGTTTTTTGTATTCTGGATTTCTTCGATTAATCCTTTCACATCAGTACCGAGGGATAAATTGTATTTTGCCAGTAATATATTAATCTCTTCCAAAGATTTTTTCCCGAAGTTGCGGTATTTGAGCATCTCGTTTTCGCTTTTTTCTATCAGTTCCCCGATTGTTTCGATCTTGGCTGCTGAAAGACAATTGCTGCATCTCACGGAAAGTTCCAATTCATTTACATTAGTAAAAAGAATTTTTTCCAGTCTTTCCAGCTCAGGATTTATCTCTACTTCTTCGATGTATTCAGGTTCTTTTTCGAAAAGAACCATCTTAGCATACAAATCTCTCAGAATCATCGCAGAAAGATAAAGAGCATCTTTCGGATTCATGCTGCCATCTGTGGTAATTTCAATGATTAATTTATCGAAATCTATTGTTTCACCAACTCTTTGACGGTCCACATAGAAGTTCACTTTTGTTACTGGAGAATAAATGGAATCTATCGGGATCACACCCACAGGTTTATCTTCCACATCATGATTTTCCGAAGGACAATATCCTCTGCCAATTCCAGTCCAGAGTTCCATCCTGAAATCGATATTTTCTGTCATTTCCAATAAAACCAGGTCCTCATTAATTATTTCAACATTGGCACTTCCTGCTATTTCGCTGGCTGTAACAGGTCCGATTCCTTTATGTTCCAGAATGAGTTTTTCTTCTTCAATAGATTCAGATTTTATTACCAGTTTTTTCAGTCTTAAAATTAAGTCGATAAAATCAGAATTAGAGCCAGCAATAGGAGCAAATTCATGATGTAAACCTTCAATTTTCACAAATCTGATGGCAGCACCCTGAACAGACGAGAGCAGAACTCTTCTCAGAGTATTTCCAATGGTTGTGCCAAAACCGGGTTCCAAAGGTCCAATCTCGAATTTTCCGAAAGTCGGACTATAAGTTTTTTCATCAGCTTGAACTTTTTCGGGCAATTGTATAGGTTCAAGGAAATTCATAAATCAACTCCTCTTCTACTTAGAATAATATTCAACAATAAGACGTTCATCAACATCCAGAGGGATTTGAATACGGGTTGGAATGCTGAGAATCTTTCCCATGAACTGGTCTTTATTCACTTCGAACCATTCATAGTTAGAAGCTTCAGTGGAAGCTTCCATCGCTTCCTGGATCAACATCAATCCTCTGCTTTTTTCTTTAATAGAAATTTCATCTTCCGAGCGAACTAAAAAGGAAGGAATATTTACTTTTCGACCATTAACCAGGATATGACCGTGCCGTACGATTTGACGAGCAGATTTTCTGGAAGGAGCAAATCCCATCCGATAGATAATATTATCCAGGCGGCATTCTAAAAACTGGAGAAGGTTTTCACCGGTAATTCCAGATTTTCTGGCAGCCATTTTAAAATATTTCCTGAATTGTTTTTCCAAAATTCCATAAATACGTCTTACCTTTTGTTTTTCCCTAAGATGGATACCATAATCACTTAATCTTCTTCTAAAACCTTTTGCATTTCCATGTTCGCCGGGAATATAAGCTCGTTTTTCAAAGGCGCATTTATCCGAGTTGCAGCGTGAACCTTTTAAAAAAAGCTTTGTGCCTTCCCTTCTACATAATTTACAAGAGGGTCCAGTATATCTTGCCATAATTAGTTCCTATATCCTTCTGGTTTTTCTTGGTTTGCAGCCATTGTGCGGAATTGGAGTGGTGTCTTTGATCATTGTTACTTCCAAACCATTTGAATCTAATGATCTGATTGCAGATTCTCTACCGCCACCAGGTCCGGTAACAATGACCTGAACTTTGTTAATACCCATTTCCAGAGAAGCTTTTGCTACTTCTGCAGCAGCGAGCTGAGCAGCAAAAGGAGTACTCTTTTTTGCGTGTTTATAACCGATTTTTCCACCACTTGACCAGGTTAATACATTGCCGGCTTTGTCGGAAAGAGTTACGATTGTATTATTAAAGCTGGAATGAATATGTGCGACGCCTTCATTATAAGTGAGTCGAACTCGTTTTTTCTTTGTACGTTTTGCTGTTGTTGTTTTTATTGCCATCAGTTACCTCTTTATTACACCGGAAGTTTTGCGTCTGCCACGTCTGGTGCGTGCATTTGTATGAGTTCGTTGTCCTCTTACAGGTAATCCTTTTTTGTGTCTTATTCCTCTGTAGCAACCT
This sequence comes from uncultured Candidatus Cloacimonadota bacterium, assembly GCA_964460095.1. Classification (GTDB taxonomy): domain Bacteria; phylum Cloacimonadota; class Cloacimonadia; order Cloacimonadales; family TCS61; genus JABMPU01. Next base: position 12,277 of record CAYWPW010000013.1, on the reverse strand, counting down.
ACTTCCATAAGACGTTTGATATCCATTGCTACCTGAGTTCTAAGCTCACCTTCCACAATAATTTCATCCTGGATTATTTCTCTCAGAGTTTTTTCTTCTTCTACTGTAAGATCTTTCACTTTTTTATTTTCATTGATTTTTGCTTTTTTCAAAATTTTTGAAGAGATGGATTTTCCTATGCCGAAAATATATGTAAGTCCAATCACAACTCTTTTATCTTTTGGTAATTCAATGCCTGCTAAATGAGCCAAGTTATATCCTCCTTAAAGATGTTTCTTTTTTTATAATTTTTTGAAACATCGACAATCAATTTAGCCTTGTCTCTGTTTATGTTTAGGATTTGCTTTACAAATAACCCGGATAACTCCGTGTCTTTTGATTATTTTGCAATCCTTACAAATCTTTTTAACTGATGCTCTTACTTTCATTTTTTCCTCTATTTATAGCGGTAGGTAATTCTACCCCTGTTCAGATCGTATGGAGATAATTCTACTTTCACTTTATCACCCGGTAAAATTCTGATGTAATGCATTCTCATCTTACCGGAACTATGAGCTAGAATCTGATGCCCATTTTCCAATTCTACTTTGAAAGTTGTATTTGGCATTGCTTCCCTCACAATGCCTTCAACTTCTATAACTCCCTCTTTTGCCATAATTTAAGCCTCATATTCGCTTAAAATCTCTGCTTCTTTATCTGTTATTAAGATCGTTTTCTCATAATGAGCAGATAAAGAATTATCTTTCACAAAAAATTCCCAACCAACTTCTCTTACTCGGTTAGTTCCGATATTCACCATCGGTTCGATTGCCAGAGTCATTCCTTTTCTTAAACGTGGTCCCTTGTTTTTCACACCATTATTAAAAACAATTGGGTCTTCATGCATCTGTTTGCCAATACCATGTCCGGTTAACTGGTCTGCAATAAAAAATCCCTGCTGTTTCACGTAAGAACCGATGGCATAAGAAATATCACCGACTCGAGCGCCATCCCTTGCCTGGTGAATTGCTCTGTCAAGTGCTTCCCTGGTCACGCTGAGAAGACGTTCAATATCCCTGGAAACTTTTCCAACTCGATATGTGCAAGCACCATCTCCGCAAAATCCATCTTTATATGTGCCCACATCAATCCCAATAATATCACCTTTATTCAGGATGACTTTTTTGGAAGGAATGCCATGCACAATACAGGAGTTTACCGAGGTGCAAATTGATGCCGGATATGGAGGTAAACCGTAGCTTTTATAACCCTTAAAAGCCGGTTTTGCTCCCTGGGACAAGATGAAATCCTCAGCGATTTTATCAAGCTCAAATGTATTGATACCGGGCTTGATAAAATCTTTCATCTTCTGAAGCAATAATCCTACGATACGATTGGCTTCCCGCATCTTAGCTATTTCAGATTCATTTTTTATGTAGATCATATTGCTTCTTATTTACACTCTATGTACTTTACAAAAATTAACCTCGTCGTCCCCGTAGTTTTCCTCTCTTCATAAATCCTTCGTAATGTCTCATTACCAGATGAGACTCGATTTGCTGAAGAGTATCGAGGGCAACACCAACGATAATTATAAGTCCTGTTCCACCAAAATAGAAAGGCAGGTTGGACCACTTTTGCATGAATTCCGGCAATACTGCTATAAATGCAAAGAAAGTAGCACCGGGTAAAGTAATGCGCAGCAGAACATTATTGATATAATCCGATGTTTTTTTACCGGGTTTTCTGCCGGGAATAAATCCACCATATTTTTTCATATTTTCTGCCATTTCCACAGGGTTCAAAACCATAGCAGTATAAAAGTAAGCAAAGAAAATTATAAGACCAACATAAAGTAAAGTATAAAGAAAAGCTCCGGGTGATAACCACTGAACGATCATGTTCATAATCTCACTATCTTTGAAGAAAGTAGCAATCGTGCGTGGAAACATGAGAATGGATTGAGCGAAAATGATGGGGATAACACCGGCTGTATTTACTTTTAGCGGAATATGTGTACTTTGCCCGCCATAAACTTTTCTTCCGATAATTCTTTTGGCATATTGAACCGGTATCTTGCGAATACCTTCAGTTACCAGAACAACAGAAGCAGTTACAGCAACCATCACCAATAAAACAGCAACTGCCATGAAAATAGTCATTGCACCGGCTCGGACCATCTGGAACATATTAATAAAGCCATTAGGATAACGGGCAATAATTCCTGCAAAAATAATCAGGGAAATACCATTTCCTATTCCATATTCTGTTATCTGTTCACCCAGCCACATGATGAAAATAACACCGGTAACCATGGTTATAACACTTGTGAAAAGAAATAGAAATCCCGGATTAGGAACTGCAGGTCCACTTGCTCCGTCAAGGTTAAGCAGGAAAACACTGAAACCGATTGCCTGAAAAGCTGCCACAGCAACTGTTCCATATCTGGTGTATTGGTTTATTTTCTTCTGACCTTCAGCACCTTCTTTCTTCAATCTTTCAAAGAAAGGTAATACACCGCCCAGAAGCTGGATAACGATTGAAGTTGTGATGTATGGCATGATACCGAGTGCAAAAACCGAAGCTCTTCCAAAGTTGCCACCCACAAATAAATCGAACATACCAAACAGGTTTCCAGCACCTCCGGCTCCTGCCAGAAATTCTTTCAGAACAGCAGCATTAATTCCCGGAACAGGAATAAAACTTCCCAGCCTGTAGATAACGAGTATCATGGCTGTAATCAGGATTTTTTTCTTTAAATCCGGTATTTTGAAGATATTACTGATACTTTGTAACACTCTAAATTACCTCCGCAACACCGCCAAATTTTTCGATTATTTCTTTGGCAGTTTTAGAGAAAGCATTTGCTTTTACAGTTATTTTTTTGTTAAAATTATCAGTATTCTTCGCTAAAATTTTCACAGGTGCTTTTTCATTAGCTCTTGCTTTTCTTATCAAATTTATTTTTTCTAATTTCTTTATATCAAATATAGATCCGTCGAGATTTTGTAATTTATCTAAATTTACAATTCTAAACTGCTTTTTGAAGATGTTCGTGAAACCTCTTTTGGGCAAACGTCGTTGTAAAGGCATCTGACCACCTTCAAACCAGGCAGGAATATTTCCACCGGAACGTGATTTTTGACCTTTGTGACCTTTGCCGGATGTTTTTCCAAAACCGGTTCCATGACCTTTTCCCAATCTCTTTTTATATTTTTTTGTTTTCGGATGCTCGATATTATGAAGTTTCATAACAAACCCCTATTTCTTTTCAGCTTTTGGTTTTGCCGGTTTTTTCTTTGTTACTTTTTTTGTAGTTTCTTTCTTTTCTGTTTTTTTTGTTTCAGCAACTTTTACCGGCTTTGAAGCCACTTTTTTTGTTTCTGTCTTTTTAGCTTCTGTTTTTTTTGCTTTTGGTTTTACTACTTTCGGTTTCGCAGTTTTTTTAACTTCTTTTTTTTCCGCTCTGGGTTTGGTAGTTTTTTCAGTTGTTTCTTCGATTTTTGTTTTCTTTTCTTCGGGCTTAGTTTCTACTTTTTTGGATGTAGCTTTTTTAGGTTTCTTTTTTTCTTCAATTTTTTCTACTTTGATGAGATGAGAAACTTTATTGATCATACCACGAATTACAGCATTATCATCGTGAATCCTTGACCTGTTTAATTTATTTAAACCAAGAGCAATAATAGTTCTTTTCTGGTCTTCTTTTCGTCCGATCGTGCTTCTGATTTGAGTTACCTTAAGCTTCATCTGTTTCCTCCTGAGTTTCAGTTTCAGTAGGAAGTTCTTCACGACCTGTTAATTCAGAAATAGTTAAATTGCGAAGTCTGGCTATATCTCCAATAGTACGAAGTTCTTTCAGTCCGTTAACAGTTGCTTTCACCACATTGGTTGCTGTATTTGAACCCAGGGATTTGGTAAGTATATTTTCCACTCCCACAGCTTCTAATATGGCGCGAGCAGGTCCACCGGCAATAACTCCTGTACCCGGAGATGCTGGTTTTAGCATGATCTTACTGGCACTGAAACGACCGATAATTTCATGAGGAATTGTACCTTTTACAATGGGAACTGTGAACATGTTTTTTGCAGCTTTTTCTTTGGCTTTACGAATCGCATCCACGATTTCATTTGCTTTGCCAATACCAACGCCAACTCGTCCTTGTTTATCTCCCACCACAACAGTTGCATTGAAGCTGAAATTTCTGCCGCCTTTCACAACTTTTGCCACACGGTTTGTATCGATAATCTTTTCTACTTCAAATTGGGATTCATTTCGAGGATTATTCTTTCTTCTTTCCAAAAGGCTCTCCCTTAAAATTTTATGCCGGCTTTTCTGGTGCCATCTGCAAGAGCTTTAACTCTTCCATGATACAAATATCCGCTGCGATCAAAACAAACCTGGGTAATTCCTTTTTTCAAAGCAAGCTCTCCCAGTTTTAATCCAATTTCAAAGCTTAGCTTAGTTTTCTTTTTTGATTTATCAATTTCTAAATCTTTAGATATCGTGGATAAAGAAACAAGTGTTTTATTTGCTTCGTCATCGATGATCTGAGCACTGATGTTTTTTAAACTGCGGAATACGACTAATCTCGGACGTTCCGAAGTTCCAAAGATTTTCTTCTTTATTGATTTAATTCTTCTTTTGCGTGCTAAGTTTTTTTTGAATGTTATCGACTTTCTATTCATTTTAACCTCATAAATTCTACTCAGTTCCGGATTTGGAAACAATGCGCACGTGTTCGCCTTCCCAGCGAATTCCTTTTCCTTTGAAATTCGGAGCTGGAGGACGACATCTTCGGATCTCAGCAGCAAATTTACCAACATCTTCTTTATGAATTCCTTTCACTGTAATTACAGCCTGAACTCCCAGTTTGCCCTGTTCTCTGCGTGGGATGGTTTTTGCTTCGACCTGTATTCCTTCAGGAATTTCCAAAAGTATTCCATGAGAGAATCCTACATTCAATTTTACCCAGGGTCCGATAACTTCAGCAGAGTATCCGGTTCCGATAACTTGCAGAACTCGCTCATAACCTTCACTTACTCCAATTATCATATTGTTTATCAAAGCTCTGGTAAGCCCGTGAAGAGATTTTTGTTTTCTGGAATCATCTCTCCTTGTTACGATCAATTGTCCGTCAGTCTCTTTCACCTCGATACCGGAATTTATCAAATAATCCAGTGATCCTTTGTTTCCAACTACAGTAATTTTCTGTTTACTTATAGTTGCCTTCACACCGTTTAGTATTTTTATAGGAGTTTTACCGATTCTACTCACAGATTCCTCCTACCAGACCTTGCAGATATACTCGCCGCCAATCTTATCTTTGCGAGCATCTCTATCGACCATTACACCGCGGTTCGTGGATAAAATGGCACAACCTGTATTGTTGTAAACCGAGGGAATATTTTTGGAATTAACATAGATGCGAAGTCCGGGTTTACTTATCCTTTTGATATTTTTCATTACAGGTTCTCCGCTGTTCGTGTAACGAAGATTTATAAATATCTTTTTTCTATAATGTTTTTTCTTGGGATTTCTTTCAATCAATTCGTAATTATTTATAAAATTCTCTTCTGCCAGGATTTTTACAATTGCTTCAGTAAGATTGCTGTGATTTACTGCCACAATCTTATGATTAGCAGAATAGGCATTACGAATTTTTGTTATTGCATCAGCAATTGGATCTGTTGCACTCATTTTTTCTCCATTAT
>CAYWPW010000013.1:0-6486 GCA_964460095.1 uncultured Candidatus Cloacimonadota bacterium | reverse complement strand
CTTTTTTACCAACTTGCCTTTTTTACACCGGGAATCTGACCTTCGGAAGCAAGTTTTCTGAAACAAATTCGGCAAAGACCGAAATCTCGCATATATGCTCTGGAACGTCCACAGATCTTACAACGAGAATATTCTCTTGCAGAGAACTTCTTTGGTTTTTTTTGCTTTTCAATCCACGATTTTTTTGCCAAAATCTCTCCTATTAATTTTTCCTGAACGGCATACCGAGTGAACTAAGAAGTTCTTTTCCTTCTTCATCACTATCAGCAGTGGTCACGACCGTGATGTCCATTCCTCTGATCGCATCTATTTTATCATATTCTATTTCCGGAAAAACAGTTTGTTCTTTAATGCCAAAAGTATAATTCCCACGTCCGTCAAAAGATTTTGCAGAAATACCTCTGAAGTCACGAATTCTGGGAATAACGATTGAGATTAATCTATCTAAGAATTCATACATGATTTCACCGCGTAATGTAACTTTACAGCCGATTGGCATTCCCTGACGTAATTTAAAATTTGAAATAGATTTCTTAGCTTTTGTGATGATGGGTTTCCTGCCTGTAATCTGAGTCATATCTTTAACTGCATTATCTAAAACAGCTTTGTTTTGTGTGGCAATTCCCACGCCCATATTCACAGAAATTTTTTCCAACCTGGGAACCATGTTTGCATTCTTATAATCAAAATGCTTCATCAAAGCTGGAATTGTATCTTTAATATATTTATCTTTCAAATGAGTCATTTTAAGTTCCTCTTAAATTTCATCTCCGGATTTCTTGCACACGCGAATTCGTTTGTCTCCTGCTTTCGTGAAAACTGCACGCGTTACTTCTCCTAACTTTTCACTATAAAGTTTAACATTGGAAATGTGGATTGGAGATTCTTTTTCTACTATTCCACCTTGCTGATTTTGTTGGGTAGGACGGGTGTGTTTTTTTATGAAATTCACCTTTTCCACAATTACCCTGTTGGTTTTTGGAAAAGATTTCAAGACTTTACCTTTCACACCTTTATATTTCCCGTTGATAACAACGACTGTATCACCCTTTTTAATTCTCATTTTTTTATCATTCGATTTATTAAGTTTATTTCTTTTTATCATATATACTCCTATACTCCTAAAGAACCTCTGGAGCCAGAGAAATTATCTTTGTATAATGCTTTTCCCTTAGTTCGCGGGCAACCGGACCGAAAATACGCGTAGCAATCGGTTCTCCTTTTTCATCAATAATGACTGCTGCATTGTCATCGAACCGAACATAAGTTCCATCTTTCCTTCTCACTTCTTTGTGAGTGCGAACAATCACAGCCCTTTCTACCGTGCCTTTCCTTACTTTTCCGTTGGGAGCTGCAGCTTTGATGGCTACTACGATCACATCTCCCAGGCTGGCATATTTCCGCTTGGAACCACCAAGAACTTTGATGCACATCGCTTTCTTGGCACCGGAATTATCTGCAATATTCATTATTGTCTGAGCTTGAATCATTTCAGACTCCTTATTTTGACTTTTCTATGATTTTATTTAGAATCCATTTTTTATGACGACTTATTGGTTTACTTTCCTGAATCAGCACGAAATCACCAATTTTGCATTCGTTATTCTCATCGTGTGCCTGGAATTTTTTATGTCTTCTGACTATCTTTTTGTAAAGCGGATGTTTAAACTGGCGTTGAACTCTGACTACAATGGTTTTATCCATCTTATCGCTAACTACCACACCGCTTTTTGTAACTTTTCTACTTGTCATCATTTCCTCTTATTTCAGAATCACTCTCTCTTTTGGTTAATAAAGTTTTTATCTGAGCAATATTCTTTTTAGCAATTTTTATTTTCATGGGATTTTCCAACCTATTGGATGCATGTTGGAATCTCAGGTTAAAAATTTCCTCTCTGAGGTCTTCCAATTTTTGTAAAAGCTCTTCATTAGTTAATTCACGTAGCTCAAACATTTTCATGATTCAATTCCTTCTCTGATAACAATTTTGGTTTTAATAGGCAGCTTATGTCCGGCAAGGCGAGCAGCTTCTTTTGCTGTTGCCAGATCCACGCCTTCAAATTCAAACATGATTCTGCCGGGTTTTACGACTGCAACCCAATGGTCAGGAGCACCTTTACCTTTTCCCATACGGGTTTCAGCAGGTTTTTTTGTTACCGGTTTATCCGGGAAAATTCTGATCCACAATTTTCCGGCTCTTTTCATCTCGCGAGAAATTGCCACACGAGCAGATTCTATCTGACGGCTTGTAATCCAGGCTGCATTTAAGGCAATAATTCCATAATCACCAAAATTTAAAGTACTTCCACGATAAGCCAGACCGCGACGACGTCCTTTTTGCTTTTTTCTATATTTTACCTTTTTGGGGGCTAACATCTATGATTCTCCTTATTTCAAAATATCGCCTTTATAAACCCAGACTTTAATTCCAATTATTCCATAAGTGGTTGTAACTTCTGTTAATTTATAATCAATATCAGCTCGCAAAGTATGAAGCGGAGTTCTTCCTTCCTGATATCTTTCCGTACGAGCCATTTCTGCACCTCCCAATCTTCCGGCACATTGAATTTTGATGCCCTGGGCACCGTTTCTCATAGCATTTCGGATCGCAAATTTCATTGCTCTTCGGAAGGAAATTCTTCGTTTTAATTGTCTGCCGATTTCTTCACCAATCAAACTTGCATCTATCCAGGGAAGTTTTATATCCTGAACGTTTACAAAAACGTTTAGAATAGAAGTTCTATTTTTATTTACTAAAACCGATAATTCATTTCTCAATTTTTCAATTTCACTACCTTTCTTGCCAATAACCTGACCTGGTCTGGCAGTGTGAATATCGAGGGTGATAGATTTTGTTTTTCGTTCTATCTTGACTTTTGATATCATAGCACTATCTAATCGGTTTTTGATATATTTTTTAATCTTTAAATCTTCATGAAAGTTTGTGATATAATCTTCACCTGTTGCAAACCAGATTGAATCATTCTGTTTATTTACACCAAGTCTGTAACTGACAGGATTAACTTTTTGTCCCAAACTATCCCCCTATCCTTTTATCCATAATTTCAAGAGTTATATGGCATGTTCTTCTTCTGATGATTGTGGCTCTGCCTTGAGCTCTCGGTCGATGTCTTTTCATTATTGGTCCATCATCTGCAAAGACTTTACTAACGACCATACTATCAATATCTGCTTTACCTTCTTTAACAGTAGCATTGGCGATTGCAGAGTTGAGAAGTTTTGCTACCTTTACTGCAACTCTTTTCTTTGAGAAAAGCAATATGTTTTGAGCTTCCGGCACAGATTTTCCCCGGATCAAATCCAGTATCAATCTTGCCTTTCTTGCTGAGCCTCTTAAATTACGAACTCTGGCTATTGCTTCCATTATTTTAGCTCCCTTGTAAAATTTTGAAATTTATTTATTAACCCTATGTCCACGATAGGTTCTGGTTGGAGAAAATTCACCTAATTTATGACCCACCATATTTTCTGAAATATAGATAGGTACGAATTTGCGCCCATTATGAACTGCAAAAGTATGTTCTACGAATTCTGGTAAAACAGTTGATCTTCGCGACCAGGTTTTGATTACCTGTTTTTTGTTTTCAGCATTTAGTTTCTGAACTTTCTTTAGTAAATGCTCATCAACAAAAGGTCCTTTTTTAATAGAACGAGCCATAACCTTCCTACTTCCTTTTCTTTTTGGATTTGATGATATATCTATTCGAATATTTACGTTTCTTGCGGGTTTTGCCGCCTTTTGCTAAAACTCCCCAGGGAGAAACCGGATGACCACCTCCAGAGGTTTTTGCTTCACCTCCACCCATTGGATGGTCCACAGGATTCATGGCAACTCCACGCACTGTAGGACGAATTCCCATCCATCTTTTGCGTCCAGCTTTGCCAATTACGATGGAATTATGCTCCACGTTTCCAACCTGACCAATTGTAGCAAAACATTCATTTCTTAAGATATGAACGTCGCTTGAGGGCATTCGCACATGAATATAATTGCCTTCTTTTGCTATTAATTGTCCGTAAGAACCGGCACTTCTGGCAAGCTGTCCACCTCTTCCGGGTTTGAATTCAATATTATGAATGGTAGCACCCAAAGGCATTTTTTCCAGGGGAAGAGCATTTCCAACTTTGATTTCAGCTTTTTCACCGGACATCACGCTATCACCGACTTTCAATCCGAGAGGTGCAAGAATATATCGTTTTTCACCATCTGCATAATGCAAAAGAGCAATACGAGCGCTTCGATTCGGATCATATTCAATGGCAGCTACTTTAGCAGGGATATCATACTTGTTCCTCTTGAAATCGATAATTCTGTAATGTCTTTTATGACCTCCGCCACGATGACGACAGGTAATCCGACCTTGATTGTTTCTGCCTGCTTTTTTAGGAAGCGGTTTTATCAGGGATTTTTCCGGACGGCTTTTGGTGATTTCCTCAAAAGTATAACCGGTTTTAAATCTCATCGTGGGAGTAACAGGTTTATATTTTTTAATTCCCATATTAGTTCCTTATACCTCAAAATCTGAAATTGTATTTCCAGCTTTAAGTTTCACGATTGCTTTTTTCCAATCAGCTCTTTTTCCCGAATATCTTCCCATTCTCTTCACTTTGCCACGCTGCTTCATCGTGTTTACGCTTTCCACGGTTACATCAAAGATTCTTTCTACCGCTTTTTGGATTTCAATTTTATTGGCATTTAAACTTACTTTAAATGTATAGCGATTATTTTGATGTTGCAAAGAGGTGGTTTTTTCTGTCATCATTGGAGAGATAATTATTTGTCTGGGATATTTCATTTGGCAAATACCTCCTCGATTTTTTTGAGTGCATCTTCTGTGATGATAAGATTATTGCATTTGAGAATTTCATAAGCAAAAATGCTGTCTGCTTTATCCATCTCCACGTTTTGAAGGTTGCTGAAAGATTTTATAATAGCATGATTATTGCCATCTATTAACAGCAGGTTTTTACTTTTTTCAGGTGCGATCTTGGAAATAAGTTCTTTAGCGAGTTTTGTATTTGGTTTGTCAAAATTTAATGATTCTAATATTATAACCTGATTTTCTTTTGCTCTTTCCGAAAGAGCAAGTTTAAGTGCAAGGCGTTTTTTCTTCTTAGGAATTTTCTTATACCAGTCTTTTGATTTAGGACCAAAAGCACGACCACCACCAACTCTTAAAGGTGTTCGAAGATTACCCGGACGTGCATTACCGGTTCCTTTTTGTCGGAACAATTTGCGTCCGCTGCCTTGTGCTTCTGCACGGGTTTGCACGCAAGCATTGCCTTGACGCTGGTTTGCCAGATACATTTTTATGACTTCATATAATAGAGCTTTGGAATTTTTGGTTTCTACTGCGAAAAGTTTTTTAGGAAGATTAATTTTTCCGAGTTCTTCACCTGTGCTTGAATATTTAATTGCTTTCTTCATTTCCATCTCCCTTTACAATTCTTTCCTGAGAAGTACAAGAGAATTTCTATGACCCGGAACAGAACCTTTTAACATAACCAGATTTTTTTCTACATCCACTTTTACTACTTTCACATTTAAGATGGTATTTCTTTGTGAACCCATATGACCCGGAAGCTTAGTTCCTTTAAAAACTCGAGCAGGTGTAGCACATTGACCGATGGAACCAGGTCCTCTGAAAGATTCATGAACACCGTGAGTCGCTTTGCCCCCATGGAATCCATGTCTTTTCATAACACCGCTAAAACCTTTACCTTTGGAATTTCCTGTAACTTTCAGCATCTCATTTTCCACAAACATGCTCACATCAAAAACTTCACTTTCTTCAATATCTTTATACACTCTCAAGCGGAATTCCCGCAGATATCTATAACCTGAACTGTTATGTTTTTTAAGATGTCCTAATTTGGGTTTATTCAATTTCTTATCATCTGCTTCTTCAAAGCCTAATTGTACTGAATCATAACCGTGCTTTTCTTTGAATTTTCGATGGATAACTTTGCAAGGTCCGGCTTTAATAACAGTTACAGGTATGAGTTTCCCATCATTATCAAAAACTTGAGTCATTCCTATTTTTTTCCCGATTAATCCAATCATCTCAAGCTCCCTTATGCCTTGATTTCCACATGTACACCAGCAGGCAAATTTAGCTTTTTCAATGCTCCGGTTGTTTGAGGAGTGGGATTAATAATATCAACCAATCTTTTGTGAACCAGCATTTCAAATTGCTCTTGTGCTTTTTTATTTACATGCGGAGATTTGAGCACCGTATAAAATGTTCTCTCTGTTGGTAGCGGAACTGGTCCAACGATTTTAGCGCCTGTATTTCTGGTGTTCTTAATAATTTCTGCAACAGATTTATCTAATAAACGAAAGTCGTAAGCTTTCAGTTTGATTCTTATTCTGTTCTCTATACTTTTTTTTGCCATTTCTCCTCCGGGATTATTCAAAGATTTCGCTTACAACGCCGGCACCGATTGTTCTTCCACCTTCACGGA
>CAYWPW010000012.1:4166-16221 GCA_964460095.1 uncultured Candidatus Cloacimonadota bacterium | reverse complement strand
TTTTGGGTACTGTATTATTGGGAATTTCTATAGGATTGTTATTCTCAAACTCAAATTTTGTCAGATCGATTGCTTTAATTTTAGATTTTCCTATGGCAGCTTTTTTCACAGCATCTGCTGCTGCCAAAAGTGATTTTTCACTCAAATCATTTGTGAATGCATAAATTGCAGTTTCTCCGTAAAAAACTCTTACTCCCGCACCAAAATCATTTCCAACGATATTCTGTTTGGTTTTGTTATCATTAAAAATAATCGTTGAATTGAATGTGTTTTCTACGAAAATTTCAGCAAAATCAGCACCATTGGAAAGAGCTTTATCAATCACTTTCTCTGCTAAAACTTTTTCTATCATTATACCTCCGGTAATTTATTTTTAATAGGATTAGCTAATGCTGCCTGCTAATATTCATTTTCTTATCATTTCCACCTCATCCCAGCCTTCTCCTATCGAGGACAAGACAGTACAAATTCTTCCTCTCCTCTTAGGAGAGGATTGAGGTGAGGTAACAAAAAACACTCTCTTTTACTGAACTCAATAATTTTTTTTTTTCATAAAATTCCATCGCAATAAGATAATTATCAAATTCATAATATTAAGTTGAAAAATAAATTCGCAATTTTGATGTCAAGCAGAAAAGGTTATTTCAACTCGCACAATTTCAAATATTTGGCAAGTTTAAAATGATTGCTGATAATTACTTAATGTTTAATTAATCTTTTATTATTTTAATAATAGAGCTTTGCTTTTTAACATTATTACATCTGTTTTCAATTGGTAGAAATATACACCGGAAGAGACTTGTTGGTTGCTGTTATTCTTTCCATTCCAATAAACTGAATGGTTTCCTTTTTCCATAAATTTATCATCGAGCAATGTTCTTACTTTCTGACCTTTTGCATTATAGACATTCAATTCTATATCACTTGTATCTTCGTGCAGATAAAAATATATTCTTGTACTGGGATTAAATGGATTGGGATAATTCTTCAATTCATAATCCCTTATCTTTAATTCATCATTTATAACCGGACTACCTTGCCACTCATAAGCTCCCATATCCACAGTTTCACCGAAGATACGAGGATTACCTGCAAGATCATATTCAGGTAGTTCGATGCCAGGTGGTAGCTCCAGAGTACCGGCATCTATACAGGGGGAATCATTGGAAAGCATATAGGGATAATCTCCGCCCATCAGCCAGAGCGGGTCTGTATCTATACTGCTCTCATCCCAGTTAATATTTACTTCTTCCCCCGGGTAAATATATATTCCTGCTTCTCCTCCCTGGATAAGTGAATTGATAATATTTACATTGAGCGGATTATCCGGGTCAGTATTTCCTACAAATAACTCCCTGGGTAAATCACCATAAAAGATGGAATTAATAATATTAAATTCTGTTCCCATGAAAGCAGCCATAATAGCACCGCCACTTGGTCCTGGAGTTGTATTATTACCGATTGTACAATTAATTAAATAGAGATCTATTTTATCTGTAATCTGGATTCCACAACATGATTCCCACCATTCTGTATTATTATCCACATTATTAGTTATCTGCACATTTTTCATTACAACCTGGTGAGGATCATCATAATGGGAGCCAATAATAAAAATGGGATATGCATAAAAAACATCAGGATGCTCGTATTGGGTGCAGTTATCAATTATTACATTCTCAATTTCCACTGTCTCGCAATTCAGTCCCAAACCTATAGAAAGCTCTTTTCCTCCTTGATTTTCTATGAAACTACAATTATTAAGATTAACAAAATGATGAGAAATAGAAATGAAACCGTAACCAAATATATTATTATTAGAAGCTACATTATTGAATGTAATGAAACGATTGATCAGCGAGTTTGGATTATTGAATAAAATTAAAATTTTAAAAGCCCTATCTATTTCATATCCATTTATAAATGTAATATTTTCAATTGTGATATTATGATCTCCATCGATACCGGAAATAAAAGAATATTGTCCTTCACCATCAAAAATTGTACTTTCCATAGATTCCCCCAATAATGATATGTATGACCTGGCATTTAGGGGAAACAATTGCCCGTTTTCACTATTGGAATAAATACCATCTGCCAGGTGAATTGCATTGGGATGCAAGCTGTCTGTAGCGATTAATGAATAAGCATAATTAATTGTCTGCAAGGGCTCATCAGGGCTTAGTCCACTGTTATCATTTGAACCCTGCGGAGAAACATAAAGATCAGCATTAACCGGGTCCAGCTTTGCATGTTGAGCATATAAAGTTATATCATTTAGAGGAATTCCTGTTGAAGTCGTAGAAGCGATAAAATATTTATCCGGCTCAAGAACTGTGAATGTATCCACAATAACATCTAATGAATCACAATCCCAGCGTTTTTTTATTTCACACCCAAAAGCAGCAAAGTTTAAATAAATATTGCATAGCTCTTCATCACTAAAATTTATTGATGCGCCATGAGTTAAATATATTCCACCACCGCTTGAATATGCATGATTACCTTTAATTGTAACTTTTTCTAATGATGGTATTGCATCTTTCAAACAAATTCCGCCACCGGCTTGAGCATAGTTTTCTTTTATATTGCAATAACTTATAATGGGTGATGAATCTTCACAAAAAATACCGCCTCCATACAAAGGACCTGTGGAATAGTAGAGAGTACCTGAACCATTAATAATGGTAAACCCGCATAACACAGCATTTTCATTCTCGTCGGATTTGATGGAAACCACACTGCCATTCTGGTTGCCGTCAATAATAGTCTGGTCAATATAATCTTCATTTCCGGTTGTCAGGAAAAGACTGGCAACAGTTATGTTTTTACCTGTGAAATCTATATTTTCGAGATATGTGCCCGGGTAAACAAGAACAGTATCGCTATCTGCAGATGCATCGATGCCGGACTGGATGTCAATGAAATTACCTGTACCATCTTGTTTTATATGCCAGATTGCAGAATTTAACCACTGATAAACACTGATAAACATGAATAATAGAATAAGATTTTTTATTCTCATTAAAATCCCCTTGTACAACTAGCGCATAGGTTACACTTTAAACCGGGCGCATAGGTAACAGTTTTATCTTTTTATATTCAACAAAATTAATCTTGAAATAGCATTTCTTACGAAATGCTATTTCAAGATTTCTGATATTTTTTCCCATTATTAAGCCTACATTTTTGGCAACTGCCGTACTCTAGTATCCAAGCCCCTGCTTGGATACTATCTTCAATTATTGACCATAAAACTATTTTAACATCATCATCTTTTTCACTATCTTTTTATTCCCTGCTTTCAACTTGGTGAAATATATACCACTGGACACCGGTTTTTCATTCATATCTTTTCCATCCCAGACAATAGAGTGCTCACCATGAAGCAGGTGTGATTTCAATAGGGTTTTAACTTTTTGACCTTTGATATTATAAATTGTTAGTTCCACCTCAGATTTTTTGGGGAGAGAGAATTTTATTATGGTAACAGGATTAAAAGGATTGGGATAATTACTGATTTTCAGATTAAGATTGGAAAATCCCGGAACTTCCGGATCTTCAGTAGAATTGAGTTTCACAACAGCAAAATCGATATTACCGGCAAATAAATTACCATTTACATATTCGCCTGTTTCAGCATTTAACACCTGGTAATGGTTGATATGTTCCAGGCACCTGTTGTTATTTACAACTTGAAAAGATATATTACCTCCACCACGCTGCAAGGGGTCTGTATAGGCAAGAAGCTGTTCAGCAGGTTCATCAACTGCTACTGCACCAATGCACACATCATCCTGGAAAACGCCGATCTCAACCACGTCTTCAGGAATATCCAAAATATCTATCACCTCATAATCCGGTTGTTCCTGGAAAATGAAATATTGGGGAGCCGGATTTATAAATTTTTCAATTCCGAACCCGCCTACATTCCACTGAAAACCGTAAATATCTTCGCTCACACGTACCACATATCCCTTTTCATAGCGGAGTGGTCTGATCCGGTTACTAGGTATTGGCTCTGAACGTGGTGTGTCATGAATATATGCCCATTCTTCTGTTTTTATGCTCAAAACTTTGTCAAAATGCCCGCCAAAAGCAACATCTAAATCCATGCTCGCTTTTATCCAGTAACCTATCCAGTTATCCTGCCCCGCAATCAGATCTATAGTTGTATAGGGCTCTAACAAACTACCGGTTCTTTCCAAAGTTCTTTCACAGGTAAGACCTCCCTCCGGTAAAATCTTTATCTTATAGCAGCGTGAACTTTGAAGTTCATAGGGTGGATTTTGTGTATACCACAAATTGACATCATCATATGTCAATTCTCCATACCCTTGATACCCTTCATTTAAAACATCGATAGAAGTAATTTCTTCAAACCCGGAGATATTAACCAAAACAGGAATAGCTTCTACAGGTTCATTACCGGTTCTTTCCAGCACTGGAAAAGAATCCCAGTTCCATTTATCGCGTAAGGGTTTGTCTTGCCGGAATAGTTCGATATCCGGTATAAACATAAAATCTGAATTACCATCGATCTGATATATTTGTTCATTATCCTCATATTTATCTTCAGAAGTATAATTAAATTGATATAGATTATTTTGATTTGGATATTCATCAAACTGCAAAACATACCTATAATATTTACTATCATAATCAATTTCAGTTCCTGTCGGTGGTGGTGGTGGTTCTTGTAAATCTACATAAAATATCTCCAAATCATCCATAACAAACGGAAGCCATGTAAATATTGGGTTTGCATCTAAAACCTTACCTGCTAATGTTAAAGCCATTGGTTTAATATCTATAATTGCTTCCTGATCATAATCCCAAACATAACCACTTAATACTAAATTATTAAGTGTAAAATATCCATCATAACCTTCTGGGCCCCAACCCCAATTTACAAGAAACCAGTGTTCTAAAGTTGGAAAACCCATTATGTAATAACCATGCAAGATGAATGCATGTCCTGCTCCATCATAATCCCAGCCGAGATATAAAATAGGTTGTGAGGCTAATAACTGATTTTCCAATAGATCTAACCATTCAGTATATGTAAAAAGAGATCGATCTCTATATAATGAATTATATCCAAAATATTGTTTTAAAGAAAATTCCATTCTACAAGATTTTGTTCCTGTTCCCTGTGGTCTATAATTAGCTCTACTGGCAATTCCGCAGGCAAAACTCAAAGCAGCTAAATGATTATCCAAAATAATATTCTGGTTATCATCAAAAACAGTACGGATTTCATTTAGATATCCGTCTAATTGGTCAAATTTGATGAAATCATTTACAATATAATCTTCGTCAATCTTTATATCTTCTGGTATTTCTGTTCTGTAGTTTGATCTTAATAAATCATTATCAAATTCAAAATCCGAGCAATACTTATGATAATTGATGATTTGTGCCATTGCTACCGGACCGCAACCAGCACCGCATCTAACCTCATCTATGCTGGGCACAAAATCATTATAGGGGCTGCTTTGATGCCAGGTTTCAGGCATAGCAAGAACAATATGAACATTATCTTGCGGGATGTTATCATCCAGTATATCCTGCCACATTGTTCTGCTGTTTTCATTTACAATTTCCTCGATAATTACATAGAAAACCTGTTCTTTATAGCAATTCATCATCCATTCAAATTCAGGTCCTCCATTAGAACCTATCTCACCCACCTGATTATAAGCCAGTATCGGTTTAACATCATTAGTTGCAGGAGTTATAACAAATCCTTCCTCTTCAAAATTGAAAATGTAAATTGTAGTAGTGTCTGAATAACTCATAATTTCGAAATTTTTTAATATCGGATTTTCAATTCTCGAAATAAACTTAAACCAGTTTTCTGCAGCTAATTGTGCAGTGTTTACAGAAACTTGTTCTCCCCATAAAGAACAAATTAAGACTAAGAATAAACCTAAGCTAATTGTTTTTATTTTTCCTCCTATTTTTGGTTCGTTATACTTATCTATTAATGAATTAAATATATCTGTGTCAAGAAAAAAAATTGTTAGCGTATTTCTCCTCATTTTAGTTTGACAGAATCAGCTTTCAACAAAGATTGTCATAGCAATATAAATTTTGATGAAAAGCAGGTTTATGAGAAAAAATATAGTTGCAATTGTTGGTCGTCCCAATGTTGGGAAATCAACTCTTTTTAATAGAATATGCCGTAAAAGAAGCGCTATCGTAGATTTTGAAGAGGGAATAACCCGCGATAGGAAATACGAAGAAGCTGAGTGGACAGGTCATTCTTTCATTGTTGTAGATACAGGCGGAATCATTCCCAAAACCGATGATAAGATAAACAAAGCAGTGAAATTTCAAGCGGAAATCGCTATCGATGAAGCTGACCTGGTTTTGTTTATGGTGGATTTAAAAGTGGGAACAACCAATATGGATATGGAAGTCGCCAAAATACTTTCCGGACATCGGGAAAAAGTTATGTTAGTTGTGAACAAAGTGGATAACGAAAAAGATGAACTCGAGATTTTCGATTTCCTGAAATTAGGATTCGGTGAACCTTTTCCAATTGCTGCAAACCAGGGAAGAAATATCGGTAACTTTCTGGATCAATTAATCAAGAAAATCGATACTGTACAATTCGAATTTAAAGAAGACGATTCCATAAAAATTGCCATTGTGGGAAAACAAAATGTTGGCAAATCTTCCATAATCAATAAAATTTTAGGACAGGAAACAACGATCGTAACTGATATTCCGGGAACTACAAGAGATTCGATCGACCTTCATATAAATTATCATGAAAAGAAATTTACTTTTATAGATACTGCTGGACTTCGTAAAAAGAAACGGGTTAAATACGGAGTTGAATACTTCAGTTCAATGCGTACTATTGAAAGTGTAAACCGTGCAGATATTGTTCTCATCATCTTAGATGCAACTGAAGAAATTTCTACACAAGACCAGAAAATTGCTTCTTATGCTTACAGAAATTTCAAAGATATAATTATCATTTTTAATAAATGGGATTTAATAGAAAAAGAAAATTCAACACCTGGAAAATACATTCAAAATATAAAATCCGAACTAACCTTTCTCCAATTTGCACCGGTCCTTTTTGTTTCTGCACTCACAGGACAAAGAGTGCGAAAGATCTTCGATAAAATTCTGGAAGTAGAAGAAGAAAGTAAAAAAAGAATTCCAACTTCCGAACTGAATAAATTCCTGGAAAAAACCACAGCAAAATACCCGCCTGTTCACTCTACTGGGAAACACGTGAAAATCTTATTTTGCACGCAGGTAAAAACCCATCCACCTACTTTTGTTTTCTTTTGCAACGATCAAAAACTTGTCTCAATTCAGTACAAACGTTATCTAAATAATCAACTTAGAAATGCTTTTAAATTTGAAGGAGCAACTATCAGATGTTATTACCGAGGACGGAATAAGCATGATTATTAGAATAATTATAGCGATTATTTGCAGTTATCTTTTAGGATGCATCCCTACCAGTTTCATATTTGGAAAATTAATCAAAAAAATCGATATTCGGCAGTTTGGAAGTCATAATGTAGGTGCCACAAATGCCATCCGGGTTCTCGGTGTAAAAATCGGAATTATTACTCTGCTCATCGATATTGCCAAAGGTTTTTTTGCAATCCACATTGGAAAAATGATTATTCAAAATCCTGATAATATTTTAATTATCTGTCTCGGACTGTCAGCAATTCTAGGTCATATCTTCACGGTTTTCCTGAATTTCAAAGGCGGAAAAGGTGTTGCAACATCTGCTGGAGTTCTCATCACTTTAGCTCCCATTCCTTTTTTGATTGCATTCTTTACTTTTGTATTAATAGTTTGGATTACGAAATATGTTTCTCTTGGTTCAATTTTAGCTGGAGTAGTTTTATTAATTGTTGAAATTATTATAAACATCAGAAATTCTTTTTCAGATTTGGAATTCTTAATATTCTTCTTTATTGTCGTGTTATTCATCATTATCCGTCATAAGAAAAATATTATTAGACTCTTTTCTGGAACAGAAAATAAAATTAGCTTTAAGAAAAAACAGGATTTATAATGTGTGGAATAATTGGAATTTTCAATAATGATAAAGCTGCAGAATTAGCAGCTCTCGGTCTTTTTGCAGAACAACACAGAGGTCAGGAAAGCTGCGGTATGGCAGTTAACGATGGCAAAATAATCAAACTGCGAAAAAAGATGGGTCTGGTTAAAGATGTTTTTACCCCCGATAAACTGAAAATCCTGAAAGGAAAAATCGCCATCGGTCATGTTCGTTATCCTACTCGTGGAGCTTCATCGATTTACAATTCCCAACCGTATATCGTTGAAACCCTGTCCGGTCCATCTTATGCTCTAACAAGTAATGGCGATATCATCAATTATAAAGAAATCCGTCAGGAAATGGAAGATAAAGGAGTTTATTTTTCAAGCAGTAATGAAGGTGAACTCATTCTCAAATATATTGTTTTTTATGTGGAAAAAGAAGGATATGCCATCATAGATGCGATAAAAAAAATGATGAAAAATATCAAAGGTGCTTTTTCAACCATCCTGGCAACAAAAGTAGCTCTTTATATGTTCCGCGATCCTTATGCTTTCCGTCCGATGACTTATGGTAAAACCAAAGAAGGTTCTGTTGTTGTAGCTTCGGAAAGTTGTGCTCTCGATATTTTGTACATGGATTGGAAGCAGGAAATTAAACCTGCTGAAATAATAATCGTAAATAAAAATGGCATTGAATCTATTGAAAACGATCCTAATGATTTTCGTTCAACTTCTACGGAAAAGCACTGTATTTTTGAACATATTTATTTTTCCAGACCTGATAGTTTTATCTTTAAAGAAAATGTTTATCAGGTTCGTCAAAAAATTGGAAATCTAATAGCAGAAGATGATGATATCAATGCTGATGTTGTTGTGCCTGTACCGGATTCATCTAATATTATTGCTCTTGGTTATGCCCGTAAAAGAAATATTCCTTTTGAATTCGGTTTGATCAGAAATCATTATGTTGGAAGAACTTTTATTCAACCGGAACAAACAATTCGCGATGAAAGTGTTTTTCAGAAATTCAATCCTTTACCGAATTTTTTTGATGGAAAAATCATTATTCTAATCGATGATTCTATTGTGAGGGGAACAACTCTGCGAAAATTAACGAAATTGATAAAACATGCAGGAGCAAAGGAAGTTCATCTCAGGATTGGTTCTCCACCTGTTAAAAATTCTTGTTTTTATGGAATCGATACTCCAACCCGAAAAGAATTGATCGCAAACAATAAAAAAATCGAAGAAATTAGAGATTTCATGGAAGCTGATTCTTTGAAATATTTAACGATCGAGCAGCTAAGAAAAACTGTGAAAGAACCGGAAAACTTTTGTTATGCGTGTTTTGATGGGAATTACCCAGTGAGGTAAAATGAAATTAAAAAACTGGAATGAGATTTCGCAAATAGCTGAAGAGCTTAGAAAATCTGATAAGAAAATCGTTTTCACAAATGGTTGCTTCGATATTCTCCATGCCGGTCACATCCAATATTTGAAAGAAGCAAAAAATCTGGGTGATTTTCTTATAATCGGATTAAACAGTGATAAATCCACTAAACTCATAAAAGGAAAAAATCGACCTGTAAACACAGAACTGGATCGGGCAACTGTTCTTGGTGCTTTAGAATTTGTAGATTACGTTGTAATCTTTGAAGAGGACAATCCCTTCAATTTAATAAATCTTATCAAACCTGATATTCTCGTTAAAGGTGGAGATTGGAAAGAAAATGAGATAATCGGTTCGGACATTGTGAAAGAAAACGGTGGAAAAATTATCAGTTTATCTTATAAACAAGGATTTTCAACAACTAATATTTTGAATAATATATCAGCTTTGAAAGAGGATATTTAATGGATTTTCAGGAAGATACAGCAATTGTAAAGAAAATAGAAAACAACAAAGTTACAGTTGAAATTCAAAGAACCGGAGCTTGTGAACATTGTGCAATAAAAGGAATTTGCGGTGCTGGAGATAAAAACATCCAACATCAAATCCAAACTGATTTGAAACTGCAAGTTGGAGATCTGGTCAAAATTCATATTTCAGCAGGTACAAAAATATTTTCATCCTTTATTCTCTTCATTTTTCCAATTCTTATTATGTTCATTTTTTATATTTTTGGTAAATATCTCTTTCGGTTTAATGAAGATTTTTCAATAATTTTTTCTATTTTCGGTTTACTTTTCAGTGGAATTTTTATTTATTATATTGATAAAAAATACGAGGAAAAAATTAATTTTAAGATTATTGGGAGGATTGAAAAATGAAAATGCATTTAAACGAAATGGTTTTTTATGGTCATCACGGAGTCCACCCTGAGGAACGAAAACTCGGTCAAAGGTTTATTGTAAATTTCAGTTATGAAACAGACCCAAAACAGGATCAGACAATGGAACACATCGATGATACAATCGATTACACAAAAGTTTTCTCGATTATTAAACATGTATTGGAAAAGGAAGAATTTTTACTTCTGGAAAATTGTGCAGACACGATTTTGGTAACTGTTTTGGAAACCTTCCCCAAGATTATTCATGCCATTGTAAAAATTAGAAAACCTTCTGTGCCAATAAGAGGATCACTTGGTTCAGTGGAAGTGGAGATGGATAGATTTCAGAAATGATCTGCTATTTGGGTCTTGGTTCAAATCTAGGAAATCGTAAAGAATACATCCTAAAAGCTCTTTCTGAACTTTCCTTGATAGTGAAAATTATCAAGAATTCAGAAATCATCGAAACCAAACCTTATGGAAATGTGAATCAACCTGATTTTCTAAACTGTGTTACTAAAATTGAAACTGAGCTAAAACCTGTAAAACTATTGAAAATCTGCACTGAAATCGAAAATAAACTGGGAAGAAAAAGATCGGAAAAGTGGGCAGCCCGAACCATTGATATCGATATCCTTTTTTATGGAAACAAAATCTTTCAATCTGATGAATTAACTATTCCTCATTCTGGAATTCAGAAAAGAAGATTTATCCTTAAATCATTAAATGAAATTTGTCCTGATCTTGTGCACCCGGTTTTGAATAAGAAAATATCTCAAATAATTTTGGAGTATAAATGAAAAAACTCGCAACCATAATTCTTGCTGCCGGTAAAGGGGTGAGAATGAAATCTGATAAACCAAAAGTTGTTTTTGAATTCGCCGGCAAACCTATGATAAAAAGAGTTGTGGAAACTGCACAAAAAATTGAAAGCGATATCATCACAATCGTTATTGGCTATAAAAAGGAAATGATTATTGATATCATTCCAAAAACAGAAAAAATTAAATTCATAGAACAAAAAGAACAACATGGAACCGGTCATGCTGTGATGGTAACTGAAAACATCTTTAAAGATTTTGATGGTGATATTTTCATTCTCTGTGGGGATGTACCTTTGCTTCGAGCAGAAACTCTGCAAAAAATGCTGACAAAACACAAAGAAGCAAATGCTGCTTGCACGGTTCTCACTGCAATAATGGAGGATGCTTTAAAATATGGAAGGATCATCCGTAAAAAAAACGGTAATGTTCTTAAAATTATTGAATTCAAAGATGCAACAGAAAATGAAAAATTGATTAAAGAAATTAATTCAGGGATTTACTGTTTTGATGCAAAAAGTCTTTTTTCTGCTTTGCAAAAAGTAACTAATGATAATCAACAAAACGAATACTACTTAACGGATACATTAGAAATTCTGAACAATGATAAGAAGCTTGTTACATCTGTTCTTCTGGATGATATGTTAGAAGCATCCGGAGTGAATTCCAAAGAGCAGCTAAACAACCTGGAAAAGGAATATTACAAAATCCTTTAATCCAGTAACAAGACCTACTCCCTTTTTACTAGTGTAAAATAAATGAGGACAAAATGAAAAAGTTTTTATACTCACCCTGGAGATTGAAATATATTTTATCAAACAAAGATAAAAAATGTATTTTATGTTTGAATCCATCTGAAAAAGATGATGATCATCTCATTCTTTTCAGAAGTAAATACAGCTTTGTAATGATGAA
>CAYWPW010000012.1:0-4066 GCA_964460095.1 uncultured Candidatus Cloacimonadota bacterium | reverse complement strand
TTTTATTTGTTCTTTAATTTCAAAAGAGAAAAAAGCGATGTTGTAAAGGTCTCGATCCCAATCATTAAGCTGGCATTATTAAATGGTTGTGGATATCCTGGAATTGCTAAAGAAGTGAAAGATATCTTAGTCGATAAAAATTTCGATGTTATTGCCTGGAGAAATGTTGAAAGAGATATGTTCATCTATGAAAAATCCATCATCGTTATAAAAAAGTATGATAAAGATAAACTGTCATATTTTCAGAAAATGACAGGACTTGACAGAAGAATCTTTGCTCTTGATGAAAATACAATAGAAGACTTTCAAATAATTTTGGGAAAGGACTTTAAAAGATATTTTAAAAAATAGGAGAATAATGGAATTAAATCATAAAGAAATCATCATAAAAATAATTGATTGGTTAAAAGAGAAAAAGGCTGAAAATATTCTTTATTTTGATTTAAAAGATAAATCTGATTTAACTGATTCTATGATTATCTGTCATGGAACCGGTGAATTGCATACAAAAGCAATTGCAGAAAACGTAATTCAGAAATCCAAAGAACAGAAGATTCATATTTTTGCTACAGAAGGTCTGGGAAATGCAACCTGGATTTTAATAGATTTTATTGATATTATTGTACACATTTTTAATGAAGATACTAGAAATTACTACAAATTAGAAGAGTTATGGAATGTAAACCATCATAACAAAAAGGATGTAGAAGCTGATTATGTTAAAAGCTAAGATTCTGAAAGATTTAAAAAAATGCATGGTGAAACTCGATTTCAAATTTGAGGATAATTTTTCAATTGAAGTTCCAAATATTATTGAACATGGTGATTTTTCTTCGAATATCGCTCTTTTAAATGCCAGGAAAAACAAAATGAAACCACGCGATATGGCAGAAAAAATTGCAGATTTTTTAATTCTTAAAAGGGATTATAAATCTGTTGAAGTTGCCGGACCTGGTTTTATTAATTTTATATTGGCAAATAATGTTTATCATAAAGGATTAATTCAAATCATAACCAAAAAGCACAAGTATGGTTCTTCGAAATATGGAAAAAAGAGAAAGATATTATTGGAATTTGTGAGTGCAAATCCCACAGGTCCTTTAAATATCGTTAGCGCACGTGCTGCTGCATATGGTGATTCATTGTATAGAATTATGAATTTTGTAGGATTTCAGGCATTTAGAGAATTTTATATAAATGATGCCGGCAACCAGGTTGATATTTTAGCAGAATCAATTGAAATAAGATATCGCGAAATTCTTGGAGATAAAATCGAAGAATTTCCTACTGAAGCATATCATGGAGAATACATCAAAGATCTGGCTGCAAGATTGTACACTTCGGAAGGTAAAAACCTCTTCTATCTGGCAGAAAAAGACCGACTGGAAAGAATGAAAAATTTTGCTCTCGATGATATTCATCAATCCCAATTAGAAAGTTTAGAACGATTTGGAGTTAACTTTGAGAATTGGATGTCCGAAAAAAAATTACGACAGGAAGGGATTTTAGAAGAAGCTCTAAGTTATCTTGCCGAAGCAAATTGCACTTACGAAAGCGATGATGCTGTCTGGTTTTCATCGACTAAATTTGGTGATGAAAAAGACCGAGTGCTCATTAAATCTGACGGTCATCCAACCTATCTTGTTCCGGATATTGCCTATCATATCACAAAATACCAGCGTGGATTCAGCATTATGATCGATGTTTTCGGACCAGACCATCATGCTCATGTTGCCAAACTTCGAGCTGCAATGCTGGCTCTCGATTATGATATTGAAAAACTTAAGGTTGTTTATTTGCAACATATCACACTTTATTCTCATGGTGACAAAATTAAAATGTCGAAACGTGCTGGTAAAATAGTGACTATGGACGATTTGATAGATGAAGTAGGTAAAGATGCTGCTCGTTTTTTCTTTATAAACAGGAAACCTACAGCTCATCTGGATTTTGATATGGAACTTGCAAAGAAGAAATCAAATGAAAATCCTGTTTATTATTGCCAGTATGCTCATGCAAGAATTTGCAGTATCCTCAAAAAAGCAAGAAAACATAAAATAATTCTTAAAATATTTGATGTGAAAAACCTGAAAAAACTGAATCAAGAGGAAGAACTTGCAATCATCAAGAAACTTTTGGAACTGCCTTCTATTTTGATTTCTGTAGCAGATACATTTGAGCCGCATCGGTTATCCGGTTATGTACAAGAACTGGCAGGTTTGTTCCATAAATATTATTCAAAGTACAAAATAATTAATGAGAACAAAATAGAGTTGAGCCAAAGCCGATTGTATCTGATAACTGCTATAAAAAATGTGATTTCAATTTCTCTGAATTTAATGGGAATTTCTGCTCCGGATAAGATGTAATTGTATTTTCCAATTAATTACTGAAATGGAAAACAATATTAAAATAAAAGAGATAAAAAAATATGAAAAAATTAATTATCTTATCAGATACTCATAAGAATCAAATCTTATTGAGGAAAGTTCTCTCAAACGAAGAAAATCTTACTCATATTTTTCATTTAGGAGATTTCTACGAAGACCTGGATAACAACTTTGATCTTACTAATGATAAGGAAATTGTGAAAATCCCCGGTATTTTCCATCCAAAATATTTGGATAAATCTCTTCCAGCAATTCAATCTGCAAACATTTCAGGTTGGAATTTCCTGCTTGTTCATAACATCGAAGATTTAAAGGACATTCCCGATTCAACTGATTTCATTCTTTATGGTCACACTCATCAGCATAGTTTTGAAAAGAGAAATAAACTCTATTTTCTGAATCCGGGTCATCTTAAAAAAAAAATCGAAAAAAATAGAAAAGCTTCTTATGTGGTTATGAATATAGCACCATCTCAGGTTGAAATCTTTTTCAAATATTTAGATGGTTCTGTATTTCATTCAGAAAAAATAAATCGTAATTAAATAAATTTTGGAGGCACAATGACGATTGAAGAAATCAATCAAAAGGTCATGGAAAAAAGCGAGATAATTGATAAAATCAATGCTGAAATCAGTAAAGTGATTGTTGGTCAAAAATATATGATCAAAAGGATTTTGATAGGTTTAATAGCAGATGGTCACATATTATTGGAAGGAGTTCCAGGTTTGGCAAAATCTCTTGCTGTAAGTACAGTTTCAAAAACCATCAAAGCCAGTTTTAAAAGACTACAATTTACTCCGGACCTGCTTCCGGCAGATTTGATTGGCACCTTGATTTATAATCAAAAAACCACTGAGTTCGTACCAAAAAAAGGACCGATTTTTGCCAATTTTATCCTGGCAGACGAAATCAACAGAGCACCTGCAAAAGTACAATCTGCACTTTTGGAATCGATGCAGGAAAGGCAAGTAACAATCAGCGATACAACCTACCCGCTTCCTAAACCTTTTTTGGTTATGGCTACTCAGAATCCAATTGAACAGGAAGGAACTTATCCGCTTCCGGAAGCACAAGTAGACCGTTTCATGCTAAAACTGCTAATCGATTATCCATCGCGAGAAGAAGAAATGCAGGTAATGGAAAGAATGGTTCCTAACGATGATATTCCGGTAAAAGCTGTTATGAATCCAAAAGATATTTTGGAGATTAGAAAAACTGTAAAAGACATTCATGTGGAAACAAAAATTAAAGATTATATTTTGGATCTTGTTTTTGCCACCAGAGAACCGGAAAAATTCAAGAATCTAAAAGAACTTTCAGATTTGATCGATTATGGGGCTTCTCCAAGAGCATCAATTTATCTGGCTCAGGCTGCAAAAGCTCATGCTTTTCTGGAACATCGCGGATATGTAACTCCGGATGATATTAAAGCAATTGGTAAAGATATTCTACGTCATCGTATCATTCTTACGTACGAAGCTGAAGCTGAACAGATAACTCAGGAAGATATTGTGAACAGGCTTTTTGATGAGATTGAAGTACCATAAGAAAATTTAATATTTAATATTGAATATTGAAAAAAAAAGATCAAAAGATGAATGATACTATATTCTCATCTTCGATAAATTTGCGATAAAGAAATGGAAACAGCAGATATAATTAAAAGAATTCGTAAA
>CAYWPW010000011.1:0-16578 GCA_964460095.1 uncultured Candidatus Cloacimonadota bacterium | reverse complement strand
TCTTCCTGAATACTCCCATCTGCTTAAGCGCAGCATCTATGAGGGTTGTTTTCCCATGATCCACATGAGCAATAATAGCGATATTTTTTATCTTCTGCATTTATTCTCCAACTGCCAATTAATTATTTTGATCCTTTTAATGGATAAAATAATGAACACTCTTTATTAGATGAAGACGAAAATTTTTTCCACACATTTTACGCAACTTTTTTTCGATGCTGGTTTTTGATAATAATTTATTCGTGGATATGATTTGTGATTATTATAATTTCTTCTACGATCCTGATCCGGTTGCTGCCGGATGTTCTCTGAATAATTTCAGGAGAAATGACAATGAAAAATCTTGAAAAGGTCTCTTCAAATTTCAGCTAATGTTTGGCAGCTGCCACGCTCTTCTTGCTTTTCTTCTTGCTTGGTGTGGAGTTGTGTGTTAGCAGAATATCATTCATTATATATCCAATATATCTCATCCTCAATTTCTCCTTTTACCCATCCAATGTAGCCAGTTGATCCATATTTTGAAAGTAGGTAAGGGGTTTTTGAATGTATTTTTATTTTCGTTATTTCACGTAAAGTGATTATTTCTGACTCTGCATATAAAATATTTTTTTTTGCTTTTATCTCTGGACCTATTTCAATGTAATATTTTTCAAATGATTTCAATGCTGGTAATATTCTTCTTTCTACATCCCATATAGTTCGAGAATAATCTAACTTAGAAAATTGGTGGTTAAACACATACCATTTAACCGGATTCATATTAATTTCTTCGTATGCTAAAATAACATCCTGCACAGGATATGAAAAAAAATCCTTAACTATTGCTTTTCTATAGATTAAAAAATTCCGAAACTCTGGATGAGAATATGAAATTTTACTAAATTGATCAATAATTTCAATAATTACGTTAGGATTATTCTCATTTTCCATAAGATAATCAAGATACATAAGTGCAGGCTTAGCATTAAAATAATCTTCTTCTTTATAATAACTCCACAATATTGGATTATCATATTTCTTTATTGACTCAATTGCTGTTTTTAAAGCTTTCTTTAAGTCATTTTTTTTAGATAATAATACTGAATAC
Organism: uncultured Candidatus Cloacimonadota bacterium; assembly: GCA_964460095.1. Taxonomy (GTDB): domain Bacteria; phylum Cloacimonadota; class Cloacimonadia; order Cloacimonadales; family TCS61; genus JABMPU01. Next base: position 15,491 of record CAYWPW010000011.1, on the reverse strand, counting down.
CACAGTATGCTTGAAGTGATACAATTGGATTTTTGTCGATTTCTAAAATTTGTTTGGAAATTTGAAAAAGTTCTTCAGCTGTTATTTTGTTATTCTGTGTATTTCTAAATAGTGATTGCATTGCGTTTATATCTGAATGAGATGAAGTATGAAATTCTCCAATTTTTATGTTTGGACTTTCATTAACAACTTTTAAAACAAAATCAAAATATTCTCTTTTTATAGAAGTATCATCTTTGTTTTCTTCGAGATAATTATATAATAAAGAATTTGTATACATAGTTTTACTTTTGATTGGAATATTCTCATCCAATGCAATTTCTTTAAGAAGTGCAAAAAGATATTTTAGTTTTTTATTTTCAATGATTCGTTCGTATTGATAACTGCAGATATTTTTTATCGAATTTGCAGGGATTAAGTGATTAGTATAGTTATACTGATAATTTTCAAGCAAATGACTAGTAGAAATATTATAGTATTCAATGGCTGTAGATTGTTTTACTTGTTTTTCTAAATAACTCGTTAAATACTGAATGTCTTTTTCACGATAATTCATCATTCCAAAATTAAATGGATTATTTATAAAAAAACTTAATAATATTTCTTCTTTATTAAGTTTAATAAGACTAGGCAAACTATTATATTTAAAATCAAAATGTACGGATTTGCTATAGAGTTCTTTATAATCAACAGCAATTAATTTTTCCGACTCTTCCAACATTAAAACTCTTTGATCCCCTTCATACTCTGCAATCAACGTTACAAATTGATTTTTCGGTATTTTTGAATTTTGTTTTATCTCCACAAAATCATATTTCTCTAATTCGATAAAACTGTAGTTAATACTATCAGTTAAAAAGAAAAAAGTAATATCACCAACAAGTGACATTCTGCTCGTTTCACTTAAGTTGCTCATTGCATTTTTGTTTTTCAAATAGTTTTCTACAATACTGGTTTTGGCATATATGGAGCTTGTTAATATCATTATTATTAAAAAAAGTACATTCTTGTATTTCAACATTTTTCACCCCTTTTAATTTCTGCTAATGTTTGGCGTGCGCCACGACTCTTCCTGCTTCTCTTCTTGCTGATTGCACGGCACGTTTGTTAGCAGCATCTTTTCTATTTTAATAGTAAGCATTTTTTCACTGCTTCGGTTTTACCGTTAACTTTTAATTTATACAGATAAATTCCTGAACTAACCGATTCCCCCGATTCATCATCTCCGTTCCAGATTACAGAGTGATTACCTTTTTCATATTGATCATTTGTTAATGTTTTTACTTTCTGACCCTTGATGTTATAGATTATTAAACTTGCGTTCTCAGCGTGCTCTGCATAGAGATTAAATGAAATTGTTGTAGAAGGATTGAATGGATTGGGATAGTTTTGAGAAAGTTTTAAAACATTAGGAATAACAATATAATTATCTTCAACTGATGTTGGATTCAATGTATTATGATATAAAACATTTTGACCAACTTCGCCAACCGTACTACCAGTATTTGCGATTAATATATCGATATCATCATCATTCTGGTGGTCAAATAAAACACACGAAACACTGAAATCCAAATTTGTTGGAAGCAATGAAGAGGTATCGATAAATGTTCCATCACCATTATTTGTTAGAAGAATATCATAATAAGGCTCACCAAGTTGAACTCTTATCATAAATAAATCAGGAAACTCATCATCATTAAGTAAACCAAATTGAGAATCATTGAACCAACCGGAAAGATATGGCAAACTATTATAAGAAACAGAGTAATATCCTATGCCATCATTTGAAAGAAGTCTAACTTGCTGACAGGGTGGATCAAAACCCATTCCGACTTCTAAAATATCTAAATCTCCATCATTATCAATATCACTGATAGCTAAATCTCTGGTTGCTGGATCATCCTCTTCAGGCATTCTTAATTCCGTTTCATTTATAAAGAATCCATCACCTGTGTTGTAATAACAAGCATTCCGACCACTTAATATATCAATAATATTACCATTTGCATCATAGATTATCATTTCTATATTTGCAAAAATAATATCTTGTAAATTATCATTATCGATATCTGATGTTATCAATTCAAAAAAACCATAATTGTTAGTATTAGGCAGTCTTCCAAGTGAATCTTGAATAAAAAAACCATTTCCATTATTAAGCCAAATTTCAGGTAGAATAAATTGATATGATGAAGTGTCAGGTTCTTCAAAAACATTTACAATAAGATCAATGGATTGATTAGCATCAAGATTTGCAGCTTCAGCAAAATATGCGAAATCAGGATAATTAAACTGAGGAAGTCTCTCAGTGCTTTCATCTGTAAAAACACCTGTTCCGTCATTGATAAGAAGACCGGCAGAAAGATAATATAAACTGGAAGAATAACCAGTTAGAAAAATATCTATATCATTATCAGAATCTACATCAAATAATTCAATATCATAACAGGGAGCTTGCAAAGCCGGAATTCTAATATCTGTTTCATCAATAAAATTCCCTGTTGGAGTTTGAATCCAGATTCGAGGACGAGAATCCAAAATATCATCATAATAATTAATAGAAAAAACAATATCCTCTTTTCCATCTCCATTCATATCTGCAATTTCAATGTCACCAGCATCCCACTCTTCAAGTGGTAAATATTCATCTGTGACATCTTCATAGCCAAATTCATCTCTTTGATAAAACATTGTTGGAATTTCTGTAAAATTAATTGGAGAGATAAAATATATTCCTGCTGGGATTTCGATTTCTTCATCATTTATTGATAATATTTTTGAGGGTGGTAGCAATATAGGTTTAATCTTTTCAGGATGTTGAGATATTTGCATACTTCCAACTAAAGTACCATTAATATTATATAGATTATAAAAATTATTATTTTCTATTGCATTGATAAAATTACAAATAATAAATATTAATGGAATAATTATCATTTTTCTGTAGTTCATATTTGACTCCTTTTTTAACCTTGCTTTTCTAAAAAATCCATAACTTGCTGCCACCAATCAACTCCAACTTGCTCAGACCAAGTGTTGTGCTTTGCACTCTCAAAAGTCCAGAGTCTTTTCTCATTTGAAAGCGAGTCATAAAGATTCAGACCGTGCTGCTTGGGGATGACCTCGTCGTTTTCAGCTACTGCCACAGCAATTCGACCCTGAAAACCAGCTAAATTCAGAATGTTGTCATATTTATCTCGCGTTAACCATTGGGCAGGCAGAAACCAGTAAATCGTTTGTGCCAATTTTGGCAAAGTGTCCCAGGGAGTAATCAGCACCATCCCATCGATTGGTATTGATTTATCTGCTGCTGCACCTGCTGAAACTCCACAACCCAATGATGAACCGATAAGGTAAATTGGTCCATCATATAGTTTATGAACTAAGCGGATAGTCTCTTTCGCATCTTGCACAAAATCCTTTTCACATAATTCACCGGACCGTCCTCCATACCCGGGATATTCAGCTAATAATACGCGATACCCCAATGATTTCAACATCCGCAAATAATATCCACGGTTCCAAGCTGAGCCGGCATTTCCGTGGAAAACAATCACCATCCCGCTTTTGCTTTCATCAACATCAGCACTTATGTAACCCCGAAAAGAATCACTTGTAGAAGGCCAAAATGCAAGACCCGCAGCTTTGATGAATGCTTCATTGGGTGCATCTGCATCCGGATAATACAATAATCTGCGTTGGATGAAATAAGTGAAAAGGCAGACGAAAACATATAAGATCACCAAATTGATCAATAAGCGAATTACCCAGGTCATTTGTTTGCTTTTTGCTCCTTTCACAAAATTTCTTTGTCCAGTGTTATACATTGATTTAAATAAAAAATTTCACAATAATTTTACAAATGAGCTATTATGAAATCTGTTTATCTTATTTTTTCGTGTATTTCGCGGGTATCTATTATTTCACTTTATGAATCCAATACTCCCGGATTGAAGAGAATTGCTCTTTTAGTTTTTCACCCAATTCTACAGCTTCAGGATGAGAATATAATTCTTCTAAACGAAGGCGATAAAAGATTTCATCATCTTTATGAAAGGTAGTGATTTTGGTGTTATAACCTGCTTGAGCTAATTTGTTTTTCTGAACATGAATGTAGGAAGAATCTGTATCTGCCAAAACTTGTAATTCATATAATTCTTCTTTTATAGTAATTTCAGGTTGGATTTCTTCTTTTGATTCCTGGGTAACTACTTCAATTTCGTTTGTAACTACAACTTCCGGTTCTTCGGTAACTTCTTCAATTTCAGTTTGAGATGCGATTTCCAGCTCTTCAGTTTCTACCGGTTCTTCTGTTTTTATGGGTTCAGGGGATTCCACTTCTACTTCCTTTACTTTTGCACAATTGGTTAGAAGTAAAATTGAAACCATTAAAAAACAGATTGTAAAAATCCCTCTTTTCATTTGATCCTCCTCGAATTCAAATTGTTTTTTTTAAACATAGTCATTCAAAGAATCTTTGCGAATGAGTCAAATATTTTTGTAATTTTTTCCTCGTTTACGAAAATCCTCTTTCGTAACGCATTGTATTCCCAAACAGACCTGTTATCCAACAGGTTAAAAATTCAGCAGAAGAAAATCTGCAATTCCTATATCTTGAATTTTCCTTTGAAATAGGTTTCTTTTACTTTTTCCGCTTTCTCTTTTGCCCACGATTCCAGCCCCAATTTCTTAATCAAACACAAATTGAAAACTTTGATATTATGCGGTACTTCAGATGCTTTTTCCGCAAAAGGATGAAGATGGTCGCAGGGAAAATCCGGGCAGTCACAACAGAATTTGATATCTTTCTTCGATATGCATTTATAAACATTGCACGGTTCGGTCATGTCCAGGAAAGGTATTGTTCCATTCTCATTTCTACATCCCTTGCAGATTGCCTTTTCATAAGAAATTCCTGTTCTTTCAGAAATTTTATTTCTTAATTTTTCATCCTTGTTTGCCAAATACATCGGGCAATTAAAGCAATCCAAGCCGCAGGGTGAAGTCATCTGAATAAAATCCATCTTATCTATCTCCTTTCATTCTTTTCATAATAGTGTTAATGATGCAAGATGCATATCCTTCGCAGCACATTGTTAGGTGTTCAATAACTTCTTCTGAGTCTCGGATAAAGTTATTCCTTGACCATTAAGTTTTGCTGCTTCATTAATAACTTTACCTGCGACATCTAAGGTGTTATCCGGAGCAAGCAATCCAATAGCAACTTTTCCAACTGTTGCACTAATATTTAATTTGCCTGTTTTGGTATAATCTGAAAGAAACGTATTTATGCTGTTTTCCAGCTCTTTGAATGAAGCTTTTGCATATTTTGCTTTTGATTCCAGAAAAACAATAAGCAGCGCATCACCAATCTGTTTAATTATCCTTCCTTCAAATTTATTGATAATGGATTCAGATAAGTCTCGATACTTTTGCAGGAAAGCAAAGGTCTCGATATTTGACATACCATTTACGATTTTTGCAAAGTTTGAAATGTCGGAGAAGGCAACTAGTGTCAAGTCAAGCTTGACATGACGTAAGCGAATAATTATATTGTCCTCAAAAAAGGGAGGATAGTATAATTATGATAAAATATCAAGTTACCTTAACCAAAGAAGAAAGAGAAGAATTGATAGAAATAACGAAAAGAGGGAAGCATAAATCTCGTAAAGCGCGAAATTCTTACATCTTACTGAATTGTGATGAAGGCGAATTTACGGAAAAAGTAACAAATAAAACTATTTGCCAAGTTTTAAAAATTGGAATGCGAACTATTGATCGAGTAAAGAAAAGCTTTGTTGAAGAAGGTTTTGAAATATCTTTAAATGGGAAAAAATCATCAAGAAGATACGAGAAAAAGGCAGATGGAGAAGTTGAAGCTCATCTGGTAGCTTTAAGTTGTAGTAAACCTCCAGCAGGATTTGGTAAATGGTCTTTACGGCTACTTGCTGATAAAATGGTGGAATTGCAATATATTGATAGTATTTCGCATGAGACAGTTCGCCAGGTTTTAAAAAAAACGAATTAAAACCCTGGAAAAGTAAAGGTTGGATTATTCCACCAAACCAAAATAGTCATTTTGTCGCTAACATGGAACGAGTTTTAGATGTTTACAAAAGGCCTTATTCAGAAAAGAAACCGGTAGTCTGCATGGATGAATCGCCAAAGCAATTAATAGGTGAAACAAGAACTCCGATTGGTATGAAGTCAGGATGTGTGCAAAAATATGATTATGAGTATAAGCGTAATGGAATGTGCAACATATTTATGGCATCAGAGCCTTTAACAGGAAAAAGAATAGTAAGAATTACAGAAAGGAAAACCAAAAAAGATTGGGCAAAATTTATGAATAAAATATCATCATATTATCCTGAAGCAGAAAAAATAACTCTAATCATGGATAATTACTCTACGCATAATGCTTCATCATTTTATGAAACCTTTCAACCGGAAGAAGCAAAAAGTCTTTGGGACAGATTTGAATTTGTATTTACTCCTAAGCATGGAAGCTGGTTAAATGTAGCAGAAATTGAATTAAACGTATTACAGGGACAATGTTTAAATCGTAGAATTAGTGACTTTAAAAAAGTGCAAGAAGAAGTAATGCATTGGCAAAATTACAGAAATTCTAAAAAATCAAAAGTGAACTGGCAATTCAGAACAAAAGATGCAAGAATTAAATTAGAGAGACTTTATCCGTCAATTGAGGATTGACTTGACACTAGTAGGATTCGCTCTTCTACTTCTGAAATTTGGTTCCAATGCTTCACTTTAACATCCTCTAAATGATTATGATACTGCTTAAATATGAGAAATAAAAGATAACTTATTTAGTTGATAGATAAAACTTTGGAATTAGATTTGTCAAGAAAATTTACAGTTAAAGAAAAGTAGCCTTTAAGGATACAAATAAAGCGGAAGTAGAAACGAAAGAAAAATAAACAAATTATTAAATTTATCATTCACAACAATTCAATAAACTCATTGACAGTAAAATCAACTTTATATTTTGTATGCATTGGAGGTGCATATTATGAGAACGACATTAAATTTATCCAGCAAAATTGTTAATGAGTTGATTTTGACAACTGGAATACATAACAAAACTAAAATTATTCATTTAGCTCTTGAAGAATATCTTCGAAAATTAAAAAGAAAAAATATTGCAGACTTGTATGGAAAAATCAAAATTAATGAAAATGTGTTAAAGATGAGAGATAAATAATGTATTTAATCGATACTTCAGTATGGATTGACTTTTTCAAAGGAGAATTGGAGGATAAGCTAAAAAATCAAATTTTAAGCTATATTGAGAATGATGAAATATATTATAATGGAATAATTTTATCAGAACTTTTAATAGGAACTAAAAGCAAAAAAGAAAAAAAACTTATCCAGGACAATTTTGATGGTTTTCATTATTTGCCAATGATATTAGAAGATTTCAAACAGCTTTCAAAAATCGGAAATAAATTGCTGAAAAAGGGAATCACCATACCGCTTACTGATTTAATTATTTTTTATCATACCTTGAATTATAATCTAATGATTATCACAAAAGATAAACATTTTAAACTAATATTCACAGTTGAGAAATTTAAGTTATTATACATTTAAAAAAAATGGATGAGATTAAGGAAATGAGAATAATCGAAGTTTTGCTGCTTCCATAAATAATAATACATGACAAATACAATGACGGATCATTCAAACGAAAAAACACAAACGAAAAACCGGAAACATGGTTTGCTCAAAACAATCTTAATAGTATTTATTTTTATTCATATTTTATTTTCTTTAACCTACCTTATAAAAGAAGGGAAAACCTTAAGATTTTATGATGAATTTGATTACTATAAAATCTCCTCAAATTTAGCTGAACATGGAATGTTTGCCAAATATGCAAATTCTCCAACTGCAATGAGACCGCCGGGTTATCCTTTTTTTCTGTCTCTAATTTTCAGGTTTTCCAAAAGTATTTTACTCATAAAAATCATTCAGCTTATTTTATATTATTTCTCAGCATTTTTTATATTCAAATTAGCATTTAAGATTTCTCAAAATAAAAATATTTCTTTCATTGCCGGTTTTTTGTTTCTAATTTATCCTCCTATCTTATTTACTACAAATACTGTTTATCCACAATTGTTGTACCTGTTCTTATTTTTGAGTTTGATTTTAATCCTATTTAACAAAAATCTGAATTGGATGAACCTGTTAATAATTTCAATAATAAATGGTTATCTGGTTTTGATAAATCCAATTCATCTGTTGTTTTTTCCGTTTTTGATCTTTCTAATTTTCTTAAAAAAAGAAAGGTTGTTTTCACGAATAAAAAAAACGGTTTTTTTTGTATTAATATCATTTTTGGTGTTCTTTCCCTGGATGAATAGAAATTATAAACTTTATCATAATTTAGCTCTAACATCTACTAGCGGCATAAATCTGCTTTTGGGTAATAATCCCAATACAACTCCAAAGGCTGGCATAAATGTGGATATTTTTCCTTTTATCGATTCAGAAAAAATCCAGAATTTCAATGAGATGGAGAAAGATAATTATTATAAAAAAATAGCATTAGAGTTTATTAAGGAAAATCCGGGTTATTATTTTGGATTATATTTCAAGAAATTTCTCAATTATTTTAACTATCGAAATCAGTTAGCTACAATTTCAGAATCGTCAGTTTTCAGGGTAACAATAAATGCTATTTCCTGGTTTTTTATTCTCTTTTTTGTTATAATGAGTGTGTTTAATAAAGACATAAATATTCGGGGAAATTTACTATTATTCCTGATTTTTCTGCAAAGTTGTTTGTTCTATTCATTTTTTTTTACGAGGATAAGATTCAGGATTCCATTTATACCATTTCTCATAATCATAGTTGCCCAGAATCTTAATTATTATTTTTGTAAATTGTTTAAAAAAAATACCGGAGAAAAGAATGTCCTTCAAAGAAGATGATTTAATTTTTTTTAATAAAGGCAAGATAGAGAATCCGAAATTCTGGTTCAGATTGGAAGGTGAACCGTCTTTTGAAGGAAAGAATGTTCTGGATGTGGGCTGTGGTTTTGGTAGTCTTTGCATTGATATGGCTTTTAAAAAGGCAAAAAAAGTAGTAGGTTTAGATATTCATGAATATCCGCTGAAATTTGCTCACGAAAATATGGAAAAGAATTTTCCACAATTAGTAAAAAATCTCGATTTTCAGCTTAGTGAAGTCTTTGATCTTCCCAGAAACGAATTTGATATTATTGTATCTAAAGATACTTTTGAACATATACTTGATTTGGAAAAAGTCCTTCATGAAATGATAAAGCTGCTTAAACCTGATGGTAAGATTTATATTGGATGTAGTCAGCTTTATTATAGCCATTTCGGGGATCATGGCTGTCTGATAAAAAGCATTATTCCATGGGCTCATTTAATATTACCGGAGTCTTTTTTATTGAAAAGACTGAATAAGCGTAATAATTCAAAAATCTCCAGTGTGAAGGAACTTGGTTTGAATCAAATGTCATTAGCAGAAATACGAACTCTTCTTGTCAATTGTGGAATGAAGGTATCACTCTATAAATTAAATGCCAGCAAAAATTTGGTGATGAAATTATTCTCTTTATTAAGAAGAATTCCTTTTCTTGAAGAATTTTTTTCATACAATCTATATTGTATTCTAGAGAAAGACTCAAAATAGTTTAAACTCATTTTGATTGTAAAACAATTAGATGGTATAATTCATTTAAAATATTTTTTGGATATTTCCAATTTCGACTAATTATTCTGATGAATGCAACTCATCTAAACTTAGCTTTTTATTGACTTAATTTAAAACATATTTTTTTTACGTTTGAATAGAATTGTTGTTCATCATTTTAATTCAAAAAGAAAATTGTTAAGAAGCAGGGAGAATATTAAAGGTTTATTAATGAAAAATTTCTTCAAAGAACCGGTAAATAGAAAGATAATTCTGCTTGTTACAATTTTATTCTTAGTTGCAATTGGAATAATGATTTCAAAGAATATTTTTCTGAGTGTTTCATTAAAATATTCTCTAATTCATGGCAATCAAAATGCTCGTCGAACTTTTGCCTCCATTATTTTTCGTAAGTTAGTATCGATCGAGAAAGATCTTTGCCTGCTCACATCTACTGATGATGCGATTAAAACTGAAGCTTTACAAACACGAATTTCTTCATCAACTGATGATATTGAAACTTTGATTAAAGTGCTTCAAAATGGTGGTGGTTACGAAGATATCATGTTTTCGGATTACGGTGTTGATGAAATCCGGAAAGTGACTTATATTCTGCAAGAGACACAAGATTTCTATCCCAATATCACTTCATGTTTAGCTAATAATTTAGTTGAAATCAAAAATATAACCGAGCAGTTTTTTGTTTTGAATAATCATAGAATTCAAATTGATAATGAGAAAGAAAAGAAAATTTCAGAAAATGAAATATCAAAGCTGAAAAAACAGTTGGAGGAGTTCTCTTTCAATAGTAGGGAAAAAACGAGAGAGATATTTGTTCTTACTGCTGTGGATCAGGAAAGAATCAAACAAGAACACGCCTCGACTCTTTATCATCTGCGGCTTATTCGTTACATTATTGTTGGAATTATCATGATTTTGGGAATAATCCTTTTTATTCGAACTTTTCTGCAGATAGGTCAAATCGTTGAAAAACGAAAAGCTTCGGAAGAGGAAATTAGCAGCCTGAACAAATCTCTTTTAAACGAACTTGAAATTGCCGAATCGGTTCAATCTTATTTGTTGCCAAACTGGTTATTTTTAGAAAAGAACATCATTCTCTCTTCTGCATATACACCATCAAAAAAAATTGGTGGAGATTTATTTGATATTATCCAGATTTCAAATACAAGATATGTGATTTATGTGGGAGATATTTCCGGGCATGGTGTGCAGGCAGCACTGAAAATGACTGCTGTGAAATCCACAATAAACATGATCCTGGAAAATGAAAAAGAGAATATCGAGCCTTATTATATTGTAAATCGTTTGAATCAGATTCTTATGAAGGTACTTTTCCCGAACAACTATATGACTCTACTGCTTTGTGTAGTAGATCTTGATGAAAACGAAGTTCGATATTTCAATGCCGGACATCCTCCCATTATACAATATAATGTTGTTACAAAAAAAGCACAAGTTCTACTTGATAAGGGAGATATTCCTATTGGCTGGAAATCCGGTTATGATTTTTCTGCTAAAGAAGAAAATGTTATTAAGTTTGATGAGAATGAAATACTATTTTTATATACTGACGGAATATTTGAATGTGAAAATAAAGAGGGAAATCAATTAGGAATAGAGGGTCTTCCTGATTTTCTGGAAGAAAGTATTCACGGAACCAATACAGCAATTATCTCTCATAAAATAAAAAAGAGTTTAGTAGAACAAGATTATGATGTTTCATCTGACGACTTTACTTTATTAGCTTTCCAAAAAAGACCTGAAGAATCTGAAGAACTGAAAACAAAGATGTTTCTGATGAGGTCTTTATTGATTAATACAAGAGATATTGGTCTTCAATGCGAGCATTTTGTTATGGAACGTTTACAAGATACAGGACTGGCAGCACGAGCAGAATTGATTGCTAATGAATTTATAAATAACATCGTTATTCACGGTTTAAGTAATAAATCCGATACAATTATTTTGATGCAATTGGAAATCCAGGATGGATTAATAATGACCTTTTGGGATAAAGGTCTCAAATGGTATTTGCCGGAAAAATTCGATGAGGACAGCTATTTTGAAGATAAGGATTTAAAAAATCTTTCAGGACGAGGAATACCAATAATTTACTCTTTGGCAACCAAAATAACCAGGACGCGTTACGATGAAATCAATGAAACTGTTATTCATATTTCTCACGATAAATCATCAAAAATATTTAAAAAAAAACAGGTTTAATCTCTAAAATTTCGATTGGACCTAAAAAAATATTAATGTGTTTTTAGGAATATATCATGCACACAGCAGAATTAAAAAAAATTCCAGCAGTAGATAAGCTTCTAACTCAAAATAAAATTATTGAATTAACAAAGCAATTTGGTTCAGAATTGGTAGTTTATTCAATTCGACAAGTTTTGCAAGCGGTTCGTGAAGATGTTTTAAAAGAGCGAAAAACTCCTGAGATAAAAAAAATCATCAAAAAGATCGAATTATTGATTTTATCAATTGCAGGCAGCTCTCTGAAATCAGTGATAAATGCAACCGGAATTGTGCTGCACACAAACCTGGGCAGAGCACCTTTGGGAAAAGCTGTATTAAAACAGATGGAACCAATCATAAATCATTATTCAAACCTGGAATTGAATTTACAAACAGGCAAAAGAGGACACAGAAAATCTCATGTAACCGAGATGATAAAATTCATCACAAAAGCTGAAGATGCAGTTGTAGTAAATAATAATGCCGCTGGAATAATGTTGTGTCTTAAAACTCTTGCCTTCAAAAAGGAAGTGATAATTTCGCGCGGTGAACTGATCGAGATTGGCGGTTCATTTCGGATTCCGGAAATTTTGAAAGCAAGTGGTGCCAAAATGAAGGAAGTCGGAACTACAAATCGAACTCGAATTTCTGATTATGAAAATGCGATCACAGAAAAAACCAGAATTATTTTCAAAGCACATAAATCTAATTTTCATATGACAGGATTCACTGAAGAAGTTGAAATATCAAAACTTTCTAAACTTGCCAAAAAAAATAATTTAGTCTTGATTTATGATATTGGTTCAGGACTTCTGAGGAAACCGGAATGTCTTGCCTTAAAAAATGAACCTGATGTTCGTTCTAGTTTAAATGATGGTACGGATTTAATTACTTTCAGTTGTGATAAATTGTTGGGCGGACCTCAAGCTGGGATTATTGCCGGTAAAAATGAATTGATTTCTAAGATTGCCAGAACTCCGATGATGCGTGCCTTACGGGTTGGAAAAATGACTCTTGCTGTGCTATCTTCTGTTCTGAAATTCTATTTAAAAGATGAAGATCTTTTTAAGAACGTTCCTATTTTTATGATGCTGAATCGTGATAAAGAAAAGCTGAAAAATATTGCCCGGAATCTTTCTGTAGAGTTGAATAAGAAGAATATCAAAAATAAAATCATAGAAAGTTTTGCTCAGGTTGGTGGCGGCACACTTCCAGATCTAAGACTCGAAAGTTTTGCTGTTTGCCTTGTGCCACGTGCTGAAGATAATAAATTTGCCGAAAAAATATTTAAAAAGCTTTTAAGATTGGAACGTCCAATTCTTGGTGTTTTGCGAGAAGGAAATTTCCTTTTAGATATTTTCACTATTTTTGAAGAAGATATTCCTTATATCGCTGAAGCAGTAAAAAAGATTATCAATTAACATTTTCTACTTCGATTTCTGTCATCTAATTTCTTGAAAGAAATATAGATGTGGATTGTAATAGACAGATTTTACAAAAAATCAGGATAATAAACCGATTTTCTTCCTAAACTCATCCTGCTGTCCTTCTCTTTTTGATGAAAATATGAAAGATATTCAAAGAGAAGGAACATAAGAAAAGCAAGAAGAAATAGAAGAAAAATAACAACAAGTCATCCCTCTCTTATGATAAAGAGAGGGACCGAGGGTGAGTTAGAATATATTTGAAAATTCAACTGGGAAATGTTAGTTATATATACAAACGTCGATTTAATTTTCATCAAATTTCGACTGGTTTTTATCTCAAATATCCAGGTAAATATTTCCATTAATTTTCAGTAAAAAATAGTTTTTAATGACAAATTAATTATTTTATAACTTTAATTGACAGAATAATCTAAATTAAATTTTTAGCTCTCAAAAAAGTAAAAAACGGAGGAGAACTAATGCGAGTGCTCAAGTTATCCAAAAAGGATGAGAATAAGCTTTATGATGTATTGATAAGATTCGGAGAAGTTTGGGCTCCAGTACCCAAAGGTTCACGTTATGTGTATGACAAGATTGAGAAAAAAGAAGATCTTGTTATTTACAACGAATTCGTCCGTACAATACTTCCCATAAAGAAATTTCTTGTGCCGCAGGAACTTAACATTTTGAATTTCAAACCATCAAAATATGAAAAACCAAAAGTTGATATTCCCACAAGAGTTATTGTTGGAGTTCCACCTTGTGAAATTCATGCATTAAATATTCTCGATAAATTTTACACGACCGATTTCGTTGATAATTATTACATGGAACGGAGAGAAAAAGTGATTATCATTGGAAAATCAAGTTTACCGGATGAATATCTTTTTTCTCATAAGACAAATACAAGTATAGTTGAAGAGGGATATGACCTGTTTCTTATCGATCTTGGAGATTATTATCTGGTCTGGGTAGGTTCAGAGAAAGGTGATGATATTGTCAGGTTAGGTTCCGATATTTTCAGCGAGGATGTACCTGTTGATGTAGCAAAAGATTTTGTTGCGTATCGAGAAAAAAGAAGAAAGGCTTTCACCAAAGATATTGATCTTGAAGGTGTTACTGATTTGATGGAGTTGATGTATGATGCAGATTTCTGGGATGAATTTGGCGAGAAGTGTTTATCCTGCGGACAATGTACAATGGTTTGTCCTACCTGTACCTGCTTCAATGTGATAGATGAGATTGAATTAAACAAAGATGAAGGTCACAGGAGAAGATACTGGGATTCATGTATGTTCAAAGATTATTCTCTGGTTGCCGGTCAACATAATTTCAGAGAATCCAGGGCAGAACGTCTTAAACTTTGGTACACTCATAAGTTAAAAGCATTTATAGGTCATTTTGGCTCCCCCAGTTGTGTGGGTTGCGGTAGATGTATAATTACATGTCCTGTAGATATCAATGTCGAGACCGTTGTTGAAAAATTAAAAGGTTAGGGGAGAATAATAATGAAATACAAATATAAAAAAGGACCTGAATTATACACACCCATCATGATGCGAATTATCAGTAAGAGAGATTTGACTTCTGATGTCAGATTTTTTCAGATAGTTCCCAAAGAAGAATTCAAGCATTTAGATTTGGATTACAAGCCGGGACAGTTTATGATGCTCTCACTTTTTGGTTCAGGTGAAGCACCTTTTTCCATATCATCATCACCAACACGAAAGGGGATTTTTGAATTCGCCATCAGGAAAACCGGTAAAATCACCAACAAAATATTTGAACTTAAAGATGGTGACCAGTTAGGTCTTCGTGGACCTTTTGGTAATGGATTTCCCATAGAGAAAATGCTGGGTAAAGATATTGTCATAGTAGCAGGTGGATTGGGTGCAGCTCCTTTGCGTTCCTTACTTCTCTACATTTTGGATAACAGGGAATTATTCGGTAGATTGATATATTTGTATGGAGCAAAAAATCCACAGGAGATGCTTTATCGTCCTGATTTCTTTGAGATGCTGGAATCAGATCAGTTAGAGCTTTATCTTACAGTGGATAAAGGTAATGAAGGATTTGAGGACAAGATAGAAGAAGGTATGGTT
>CAYWPW010000010.1:0-16680 GCA_964460095.1 uncultured Candidatus Cloacimonadota bacterium | reverse complement strand
TTTTGCGAAGTCTCTTTCCAAACTCTAGACCGATTTCTTTCAATTCTTCAGTTGTGTTATCAGCATAAATGATTTCCACCAATTTCTGGATTACAGGTGGATTGTAAAAATGATAACCAACGATCCTTCCACCGAGTTCTGCTTCTATATCCAAAAATGAAATTGGAATGCTGGAAGTATTGGTCAGGAACAAAGCGTCCGGTAAACAGATTTCTTTAAGTTGTTTCAGAACTTTAATCTTGATTTCCTCATTTTCAAATATTGCTTCAAAAATTAGATGAGAATCTTTGGCAATATTAGAATCTGTTGTGAAATTTAAGAGTGCATAAGTATCATCCACGAATGCATTGATAATTTCTCCATTCTCTATCAGATCTTTCCTGTCAGCATAAATCTGCCTTAAAAGAACAGTTGATTTTTCTGCAGCTTTAACAAGCTGTACCTTCATGTAACTGCGAAGTCCATCTAAAGCCTTTTCCGTAATATCCACCAGATTCAAACGGTAAATCTTATCGTTGTTTTCCAGTTTGAGTTTCAGTTTGGACATTTCCTGGGCAACGAGAACAGCAATTCCACTTCCCATTTTTCCAGCTGCTCCGATTATCGTTACATTTTGTAACCTTTCATCTAAATTCATTTCGTCTCCTTTTCTCATTGATGTAAACAGAATAAGAATTGATGAAAACTGATTCAGGTTTTGATTATTTTAATTTATCAGATTGAATCAAATTCATCAGTCTTAATCAATGATTCTTTTCAATTTAACTCATTTTCCTCTGTCTACCGCAATGATTATTTTATTCATTTTTAATTCTTTTCTCTTTTTTCAGTTTAATTCATTTTACTCTGTCTAACTCAATGATTCCAATTTGGTTTTCTTTTTTCCATAAATGCAGTCATTCCCTCTTTCGCTTCATCGGTTGAGAAGAGCATACTGAAGGCTTCCATTTCATAAGAATTAGCAGTTGTAAGATTTGTATCTATTCCGCGATTTATTACGGTTTTGGCAACCTGAACTGCTGTAGGACCAACTGCAATGATTTTATTAGCTAAAATTTCTGCTTCTTCCATAAGAGTTTCCGGAGTTGTTACTTTATTAACCAAACCAATCCTCATTGCTTCATTTGCATCAATGATGTCACCAGTAAAGATAAGTTCTTTCGCTTTCCCAATCCCTACTAACCTGGGAAGTCTTTGTGAACCTGCGTGACCGGGAATAATTCCCAGTTTGACTTCCGGTTGACCGAATTTTGCTTTTTCAGAAGCGATCCTGATATCACAAGCCATGGCAATTTCACATCCCGAACCGAGAGCAAAACCATTAACAGCAGCGATTACTGGTTTTTCCATATTTTCCATAAAAGTCAGAATCCGCTGACCGATCTGACTGTATTCACGTGCTTTAAGTGAATTCATCTTGGCAAGTCTGGAAATATCCGAGCCGGCAACAAATGCTTTTCCTTCACCTGTTAAAATAACAACCAGAATTCCTTCATTTTTATTGAAATACTGCATCGCTTTTTCCACTTCCAGAACTGTCTCAATATTCACTGCATTAAGAACTTCTGGTCGGTTAAATTTGATGTAACCGATCTTTTCTTTTTGTTCGACAATAAGATATTTATAATCCATATTTTCCTCCATTTATTCTTTTATTATTAATTCCAATTCTACGATCACCTGCAAAGCGTCAACCTGTTCTCCTTCTTTTCCGCTTATCTTTTTTACAATTCCATCCCGGGGAGAAGGAAGTTCATTCTGCATCTTCATTGCTTCCACGATAGCCAGAGTTTCTCCTGATTTTACTTCATCGCCAACAGAAACAGGAACTTTTACTAATAATCCTGGCATTGGAGAAGAAACTGTATTACTTTTTTGTTGCTTACAGGATTTTGATTTTGTAGAAATATTTTTTTCAAGTTCGAGTGTGTAATTTTCTCCATTGATTGAAAGATACGTTTTTTCTTTATTAGAGATACAATAAATATTATAGATTTTATAATCAATTTTAAATGAGATCAGTTCAGATTCAACTTCGACATCCGAAATATTATATTCCTGTTTATCATTTATAATAAATTTATAAAGATCATCTACTTTTTCTAGATTGATTTTATGAGTCTTTTCTAAAAAACTAAATTTATATTCCATATTTTAAACTCCAAAAATTACATATTTCAAAAAGGTTTTGATGTTTTTTAGACATTTTGAATTTTATTGTCCACATATCTCCCATTTTCCCAATTCCTGCCAAGGGGTAGTTTTTTGAGAATATTGAGTTAATTGACTTACCAGCTTTTTTTTAATACCATATTTTTTATTAAGAACTGTTGCAATTAGGGCAAAGTCCAAATTATTGTGTTGAGGAAGTAAAATTTCTTCATTATTATCAATAAAATGCGTATCGAAATTTCCTTCGATAAAATTTTCATTATTTATGATCCTGCTCAAATAACCGATATTAGTTTTGATTCCTAAAATTATGTATTCTTTTA
Organism: uncultured Candidatus Cloacimonadota bacterium; assembly: GCA_964460095.1. Classification (GTDB taxonomy): domain Bacteria; phylum Cloacimonadota; class Cloacimonadia; order Cloacimonadales; family TCS61; genus JABMPU01. Next base: position 14,185 of record CAYWPW010000010.1, on the reverse strand, counting down.
AGGTTTCCAGAATCCTCTTTATTGTCATTTCTCTATTTTCAGACCAGACAATTAATTTGGAAAGAATCGGATCATAATGTGGAGGAACATTCCAATCCTCATAAATTCCTGAATCCACTCTAATTCCGGGACCTTGAGGTTCAGATAAATATAGAATTTTTCCCGGTGATGGAACAAAGTTGTTATCCGGATCTTCTGCATAAATCCTGGTTTCAATGGCATGACCACTTTGTTTTATTTGCTCCTGCTTTAATGTTAACTTTTCACCAGCTGCAATCAATATCTGCTGCCTTACAAGGTCAACCCCTGTAACCATTTCGGTGATCGGATGTTCTACTTGAATTCGGGCATTAACTTCCAGGAAATAGAATTTTTTATTCTTATCCAGGAGGAATTCAACAGTTCCAGCAGTTGTGTAATCGGAAGCTTCAATAACTTTTTTTGCGGTTTCACCCATTTTCATACGCAGATCGCTATCGAGAGCAGGAGAAGGAGTTTCCTCGATAATTTTTTGGTGTCTTCTTTGGATGGAACATTCACGCTCAAAAAGATGAATGCAATTTCCAAATTTATCCCGCAAAACCTGGAACTCAATGTGACGCGGTTGTTCGATGTATTTTTCTAAGTAAATGGAATCGTCACCAAAAGAACTTAACGCTTCCCTTTGACTAATTGCAATGCTCTTTTCCAGATCTTTTTCATCGTAAACAACACGCATTCCTTTGCCACCACCGCCCATCGAAGCTTTGATCATCACAGGATAACCGACTTCTTTAGCAGCTTGTTTGAATTTGTTCAAATCCGTGCAAGTCATCTCCATTCCGGGGATGATAGGAACACCGACTTTTTTAACGGTATTGCGTGAAGCAACTTTATCTCCAACTAAAGATAATGCTTTAGAACTTGGTCCTATAAACATAATTCCGGAATCTTCACATGCTTTGGCAAAAAGTTCATTTTCAGCCAGAAATCCATATCCGGGATGTATCGCATCACATTTGGTTTGTTTTGCAGCTTTAATGATAGCATCAATATTCAAGTAACTGGATATTGCTGGAGAATCACCGATCCATACAATCTCATCCATAAAACGAAGATGGAGTGATTTCTTATCTATAGTAGAATAGATTCCAACAGTGGAAATTCCAAGTTCTTTGCAAGCTCGAGCAACTCTTATGGCTATCTCACCTCTGTTTGCTATTAATATTTTCTTAAACATAATTGACCTTTTTATGCAACGAATTGACACGAATATTCACTAATAAGTACAAAAATATCATTATTTTACAAATCTCTCAAATGTTAGTTCTTCTTTTCCAAAATTTAGAATTATTCCTAAATGAACCTTGGTCGCAGTTAAATAATTAAGAACTTGAGCTTTATGAGCATTTATTATTCTTTCTACTGATTTAAGTTCTATAATAATTTTATTCTCAATAAGAATGTCTGTAACATAATCACCGACAACTTTTCCTTCAAAATAAACTTTTATAGGAACTTGATGTTCAGCTTGAATTCCATCTCGTTGTAGAGGTATCATTAACGCATTTTCATAAACTTTCTCCAAAAATCCATAACCGAGTTTATTATAAACCTCCATTGACAGACCAATAATTTTATATGACAATTCTTTATATAAAATTTTCTTATTATTCGTGTTTATCTGTGTAGATTTGTGGCTAAGCATCTTTTGTCCAATCAGGTTTTCTTTTTTCGAAGAAGGCGTTCATTCCTTCCTGACCTTCATCGGAAATTCGCATCTTAGAAATAACTTCTGCTGTAAATTTCCCCGCTTCTTTTAGAGACATTTCTGGAACTTTGCTCAATAAATCTTTGCACATTCCGATCGCTTCCGGTCCACTGGTGATTAGCTGTTTTGTAATACTTTCTGCAAAATTATTCATCTCTTCTAAGGGAACAACAAAATTGATGAGTCCTACTCTACAGGCTTTTTCTGCTGATAATCTTTCACCTGTTAAGAAGAATTCCCTGCAACGACCTTCACCACATTTTTTTATGACATAAGGAGATATACAAGCTGGAACAAGTCCTAACTTTACTTCACTGAAGCTGAATTTTGCATGAGTTGCTGCAATCGCAATATCACAAACTGCAACTAATCCGGTTCCTCCTCCGATTGCTGCTCCATTAACAAGGCAAATCGTCGGTTTTTTAATTGAATACATTTTATAGAACATTTTGGAAAGAGCGAGAGAATCTTCCAGGTTTTCTTCATAAGAAAAGTCTTTCATTTTCTTCATCCACTTCAGATCAGCTCCGGCACAAAATGATTTACCTTTGCCAGTTAAGGTTATAACCCGAACATCATCCTGATTCTTCAAATCTTCATAAACTTCGGTTAGTTCGGAGATCATTGTATCATTAAATGCATTATGGATTTCGGGTCGATTTAAAGTTATATAAGCAATTTTATTTATCTTTTCGAGTAAGATCGTTTTGAATTTTATTTCCATATTTCCTCATTTTTTTCATTGATTCAAACAGATATTATTGATGAAAACTGATATTTACCAAATTGTAGAAACTACTTTGGATTTTCTCAAATTTAAATCAGCAGTTACTAATGGTGTATTTGAAATTATCGATGTTGCACATATTATCCTATCAGCAGGATCTGAGTTTATTTCTGAAGGTAATTTGGTTGATAAGTCTGCAATTTCTGGAGTTATACCTTGAAAGATATAATTATTTGAAACTTTAATTAAATCAATAAATTCAAGATAAGATGTATCGATTTTGATTCTACTTTTCCTCATTAACATGGCAATTTCCCGTAATGAAATCTCCGGAAATATAATTCCATCTGTTTCATTTGCAGCGAGTATAACATCTCTTGCTTTTGTCGTAAGTAAATCAGGTTTTAATGCATCCCATATAATTACATGAGTATCGATTGTAATCATCATTTCATAACCTTCCATTGCTCATCTATTGGAGAAATGATATCCTTCAATATAGCTGTTTTTCCTAATTTATTTAGCTTATCTCGTGCTTTGATCCTTACACTATCAGGTGGAACAAGTTTCGCAATTTCCTTTCCTTTTGAAGTAATAATCAAACTTGTCCCGTGTTCAATATCTTTTAATATCTTCATTAATTTTGATCGTAAATCATTTAATGCAATTGTATGCATAGGAAACTCCTCTTATTTTTATAATCTTTTCATTGAGCTAAATTGAAATTATTAAGAAGGACTGAATTTAAATAATTTAGGAATCATTTTATTGTAACCATTTTTTCATTTTTTCTTTAGCTTCTCTATGAGTAATACAAAAACCATCATCTGCTTCTTGAATTCCTTTTTCAACTTTTGCAAGCAAAAAAAATCGCTCCATAACATCATCTATTGCAATTCTATCGGGTAATAACTTCATTTCCTCAAGTATGGTTTCCTTTTTTAATTTTATCATATGCTATCCTCTTTCTTATTAAAAGTAAATTGAAATATTTTAGAGAGACTGAAAAAAATAACTTTCACTTGTTTTCATCAATGAATTCCTACTGTCTCCCCCAATGAATGATCACATTCGGAACACACCAAACTTATGATCGGGAATGGGTGCATTGAGCGACATCGAAATCGCCAGACCGAGAATATTTCGAGTATCCAGGGGATCTATTATTCCGTCATCCCACAATCTTGCAGTTGAAAAATATGCACTGGATTCATTTTTATATTTTTCTAAAATCGGTTTTCTGATTTCTTCGATCTCTGCTTTGGAAAGTTTCTTACCTTGCCTGGTTAGCCCTCTGACTTTAACATCTGTTAGAACACCGGCAGCCTGCTCTCCGCCCATAACGCAGATCTTTGAAGTTGGCCACATCCATAAAAGCCTGGGTCCATATGCACGACCACACATACCGTAATTTCCTGCTCCATAGGAACCACCTATAATAATTGTGAATTTTGGAACTTGAGCGTTTGCTACAGCATGAACTAATTTAGCTCCATCTTTGGCAATTCCTTGATGTTCATATCTTTTACCAACAATGAAACCTGTAATATTCTGCAAGAATAATATCGGGATTTTCCTTACCGAACATAAAGAAACAAAATGAGCACCTTTTTGAGAGGATTCAGAAAATAAAACTCCATTATTTGCTAGGATTCCAATAGGGTAACCCATAATTCTCGCAAATCCGCAAATCAATGTTTGACCGTAAAGTTCCTTGAATTCGTGGAATTCGCTTCCATCAACGATTCGGGCAATTACTTCTCTCATATCGAAAGATTTTTTCAGGTCTTTGGGGATTATTCCATAAAGTTCTTTCGGGTCATAAGCAGGTTCTTCAGGTTGGAATCTTTCAAGAGGATATTTCTGAGGAGAAGTTATATTTTCTACAATGTTTCGTGTGATCTCGATTGCTTGTTCGTCGTTTTCGGCATAATGGTCTGCAACTCCGGAAATACGGCAGTGAACATCTGCACCACCAAGTTCCTCTTCTGTTACAACTTCTCCTGTTGCAGCTTTTACTAAAGGAGGACCTCCAATATAGATTGTTCCCGGACCTTTTACGATTACAACTTCATCACTCATTGCAGGTTGATATGCACCTCCTGCTGTACAGAATCCGACTACAACCGAAATTTGAGGAATATTTTCTGCAGACATTCGAGCTTGATTATAAAAAATCCTACCAAAATGTTCTTTGTCAGGAAATGTTCCAACTTGGAGAGGTAAGAAAATTCCACCCGAATCAACAAGATAAATACAGGGAAGTCTATTTTCTAAGGCAATTTCCTGTGCCCTAAGATGTTTTTTGATAGTCTCGGGAATATAAGTTCCTCCCTTAACTGTTGCATCGTGGGCAATGACCATAACTTCACGGTTTTTTATAATCCCGATTCCGGTAATTATTGCTGCTGATGGATGTTTATTTTCATACATATCCCAGGCAGCAAGAGAATTTAATTCCAGGAATGGTGTATCAGGATCTAAAAGCAATCGCAACCGATCCCGCACAAAGAGTTTTCCGCGCTTTTTATGCTTTTCGCGCATATGATCAGGGCCACCTTTTCTAACCAAAGAAAGGCGATCCTTCAACTTCTTAACAGCTTCTTCCATCGATTTTGTGTTATCTTTGAAAGACTGGCTGTTCGTGTTTATTTTGGATTCGATTTTATACATAATGAACCTACTTAGATTTTCTCAATCAGGATTGATTGAGAAATAAAAAAATTATACTAAAACAGCTTTATATCCATAAAGAAGAATTCCTGTTTTTCCTTCTTTCTGGATTTTCCTGAAAACAAGTTTTACTTCATTACCGATTTCTAATTTTTCAGGATCACAATCGACTACTTGAGTTGTTATCTTAACACCGTTTTCAAGTTCCACAATTGCAACAGCGTAAGGAACTTCTGCTTCAAATTGTGCGGGTGCAACTCGAATGATCGTGAATGTAACAATTTTACCATTTTCAGGTAAGATTACCTGTTCAAATTCTTGCGAACCACATTTATTACAGATCAATCTCGGTGGGAAAAATATCTTTCCACAACCTTTACATTTTCCCGCTTCTAATCTGTACCTTTGCGGCATTTCTCTTCTATATCTTGGTGATGGCATCTCTTTCTCCTTTATTCAACTTTAAAGATGTGAGTAACCGAAGAAGCACCGGATCCCCCCATATTTTGAGCTAAACCGATCTTTGCATTCTTGATCTGTCTTTCTCCGGATTTTCCTGTTAACTGTTCATAAATCTCCACAACTTGAGCTGCTCCTGTAGCTCCTACAGGATGACCCTTTGATTTCAATCCACCTGAAGTGTTGATGGGAATTTTTCCAGTTAATGCTGTATGACCTTGTTCAGTAAAAAGACCTCCTTTTCCTCTTTCAGCAAAACCGAGCTCTTCCAGAATACAGATTTCAGCGATAGTAAAACAATCGTGAACTTCGGCAAGATCGATATCAGATGATTTTAATTCTGCCATTTTAAAAGCACGTTCTGCAGAAACTTTTACAGCATTTAAAGCAGTAATGTCGTCTCTTTGATCTAAAGCCAGAGAATCAGTTGCAACTCCGGAACCTATAATTTTGATCATAGGTTTTTGCAATTTTCTGGCAACCTCTTCCGAAGCTAATATCACACAAGCACCACCATCAGAAACAGGAGAACTATCCAGAACTGTTAAAGGATCAGCAACCAAAACAGCGTTCTTAACCTGCTCGAGTGTAACTTTTCTTGGAAATTGAGCATTTGGATTCATCGAACCGTTAAAATGATTTTTCACTGCAACTTGAGCCAGTTGATCTCTTGTTGTCCCATATCTATGCATATGAGCGCGTGCAATCATTGCATAAAGTCCGGGGAAAGTAACTCCATGATAACATTCATATTCCTGATCAGCAGCAGTTGAAAGAGCAAAAGTTACATCTGCACCATCATTCATTTTTTCAACTCCACCGGCAAGTACAATATCGGAATTTCCGGATGCGATATCGAGAAATCCCATCCTGACAGCCATTCCTCCTGAACAACATGCAGATTCGAGTCGAACTGCAGGAATTGGAGCAACTCCGAGATAATCAGCCATTAACGCTCCGACATGTTCCTGTCCTACAAAAAGTCCGGATGTCATGGTTCCGACATACATCGAATCGAGGTGATTGACTCCTGCATCTTTTATCGCTTTTAAGCCGGCTTCAACAAACAAATCTCTAAAGGAAGATTCCCAGATCTCACCAAACTTTGTCATTCCACAGCCAATTACATAAACATCTCTCATTTTTCTTCCTCCTACTCGTTCATAATGATTTTTTCACGGAATTTTGCATACTGCCCATAATCCAGATAGATAGGATCATCAGCGAGCATTTCTCTAACTTTTTCAGCATTATCCTGAACTTCAACAATCTTGTCTGTAGCTTTAAAAATGAAAGCATCACTTCCTGCTCCCGAACCAAAGGAAACCATAAAGATCAGGTCGCCTGGTTTTGCAACATCCAGAGTTGCAGAAAGACCTGTGGGAGAAGAACCTGAATATGTGTTTCCCATTAAATTTACAACCCACCCGGGTTTCATCTGTTCATCTGTGAAACCAAGTTTTTTCCCGACAGTTAATGGAAACTTTCCATTTGGCATGTGGAAAACTGCATATTTGAAATCTGACGGTTTGAATCCACTCTTTTTCAAGATTGCTTTGGCAGCTCCCTGAACGTGTTTGAAATATGCCGGTTCACCCGTAAACCTACCTCCGTGATGAGGATAGAAAGCGCCTTCTCTACGCCAGAAATCAGGTGTGTCTGTAGTGTAAGAATGAGTAAATAAAAGTTCAGCGAGTATATTTTCCTCTCCGAAAATAAATGCTGAACCTCCAGCAGAAGCAGAAAATTCAAGTGCATCGGCAGGAGCACCTTGAGATGTATCCGCTCCGATCGCCATCGCATATTTCATTTCTCCTGCTTTCACCAAAGCTTGAGCAATGAACATCCCTTCCGAACCTGCTTTACACGCAAATTCAAGATCTGCAGTATGAAAATCAGGAACAATGCCGAGAGCTTCTCCGACAACAGTTCCCGAAGGTTTCACTGCATAAGGATGTGATTCGGAACCGATATAAAGCGCTCCGATTTCCTGCGGATCGATGTTACAGCGTTTCAAAGCATTTTTTGCTGCTGCCACCGAAATGGTGATCGTATCTTCATCCAAACCGGGAACTGATTTTTCCTGGAGCATCAAACCACGTTTGATAGCTACAGCATCTTTTCCCCATTGATGAGCTATCTGTTCAGCTTTTATCCGGAATTTTGGAATATACGATCCGTATCCTATAATTCCTACCATAGAACCTCCTTGTTTTTAAAATTCAAAATTTCTAAAAATACTAAATTATTAAAATAAATAAAATCTTACATTACCAATGAATTCTACCATCTTTTCTGGGAGGAGCGGGAGGAGTTCTTTCATAATTTGAGTAACCCAGAGCAATGCCGCACAAGAATTCTTTGTTTTCAATATTGAGCATTTTTTTGATCTGCTGGGCTTTTTGCTCAACTCTTCCCAGAACGCAAGTTCCAAGACGTTCTTTATGAGCTAATAAAAGCAAATTTTGAATTGCCAGGAACACACTTCCCATCGAAGTTATCGGTTCCTCTCCGGGAATGATATCAGAAAAAGCTAAAATAACAACCGGAGCATTTCCAATATTTCCAAAGAATTTCCCTGTCAATTCGATTATTTTCGGTTTGAGTTTTCCTTCCAGAGTTGGTTTTACAAATTCCCAGAATTCGTTATAGATTTTTCCGAAATCTTTTAATTTTTCTCCTTTCACAACATAAAAATGCCAGTTTTGAAAATTTTTTCCTGATGGTGCCCAGATTGCGGTTTGAAGAATTTTATCTAACAATTCATCGGGAACTTCTTTATCATTGAATGAACGAATACTTCGTCTGGTTTTGATTATTTCGTAAATATCGTTTGAAAACATCATTTAACTCCTTTATAGCTAACGCAACTCATTATGTATAGGAAAGATAATGGTTAATCGCCAATCTTATCGTGAGGTTAATCGTGAGGTTAATCGTGAGGTGTTAATCCAATACATAATGAATTCCTCTACCTTTTCCATTTGATTTCAACACTCTTAATTCAATAAGTTTGTTTATTTCATCTAATGCAACTCGATTTGAAAGCTTAAACATCTCTCTAACATCCCGATTAGTAATTTTCCTATTAATATTAATAAACTCCACAATCCTCATCTGCCTTTCCGTCAAAGCGATCTGTCCTTCTCTCGCTTTTCTCAATCTTTCGCTACTCAATCTTACAACTCTTTCTTTTACTGCTTTCAGACTAACATAAACACCTTCACAAAAATAATCCAGCCAACTTGTCAGATCAAGGGTTTTCTGGTTAACATTTTGTAAAGCAGAATAATATGAATGTCTGTCAGAATCATAAAAATCATCCAAACAGAAAAATTGTTTAGTATCAAAACCTCGTAAATAAAGAATCAGAGCTGCTAGAACTCTTGCTGTTCTACCATTTCCATCGATAAATGGATGGATTCTTACAAATTCGTAGTGAGTAATTCCCGCTTCAATAACAGGATCGAGCTCTTTTGTTTCTTCCAGGTTAATCCAATTTCTCAACCCGTTAATTAGTTTCGGAACATCCTTATTTTGTGGAGGTTTGAAATAAATTTCACCTGTAAATTTGTTTCCAACAACTACATACCGATTACGATAAACTCCGCAATCTGCTGGATTTTCCAAAGTGCCTTTAGTAACCATTCGATGGATTTTCAAAATGTCTTTTTCTTTTAGAGAAGTATCCCCTATCAAATTGTTTATTTTTTCCAGAACATTTAGATAATTCAGAACTTCTTGCTTATCCTTTCTAGTTGCCATAACTTCTCTTCCCATTGCGAGATCTGTTACTTGCTCTAAAGATAATCTATTTCCTTCAATTCTGGTTGATGAATGTGCACTGTGAATTATCGCTTCTTTTCTTAAAGTCAATTCCCATTGAGGAATGAATGGAGAATTCAGGATTAACTCCCTCGAAGCTGAAATTTTTGTAAGAAACTTAACAATCTTATCTGTATATTTGAAATTTGGCTTAAACAATCTTTCCTCTATTTAACTTTGATTTTTTTGCTCACAGATTTACACGGATTATCACGGATTTTTTTCTTTAGTTTAGATATTAATCTCACTGAGAATTTACCTTCGTCTCAAACTGGTAATTTCTTCCATCGAATTTGATATTTCCAGCCCGATTTATCGGATCGTGTTCCAGGCAAACTAACCAGTTTTCTTTTATTGCACGCTGATAAAGTTCCTTTCTTTTTTCCATAATTTCCATAGGATATTGGTCGAATCCCATTGTATATGGAATTTTGATGTGTGTTACTGCTGATACAATTCCTCCAAAATATACAGCAGTTTCTCCTGCTGATTTTATGAAAATTATCTGATGGTGCTTGGTATGTCCACCTGTTATTTCGAAACTGATTCCGGGAATAACTTCTTTATTGCCTTCTATGAATTTAACCAATCCTGCTTCCATAATTGGGACATAATTTTCCAGGAAGTATGTTCCTTTTGTTCTTTCATTAGGATGAATCGCATCTTCCCATTCATCTTTCTGGAAAAAGTGAACTGCATTTTTAAATGTTGGAATTACATTTCCCAAATCATCGAATTTGGTGCAAGCACCCACGTGATCAAAGTGGAGGTGAGTAGCCACAACAACATCTATGTCATCACAGGTTAATCCAATCTCAGCTAAAGATTGTTCTAATGAAGGTTCATAATTTATTCCGAAAATCTTTTTTTGTTTTTCAGTGAATTTATTTCCCTGTCCCGGATCGATGAGAATATTGTGCTCTGGAGTTTTTACAAGTAAGGGATTAATGTTCAATTTTACTCGATTCAAATCATCAGGTTGAATTAATTTTTGCCAGATAACTTTGGGAACAACTCCGAAATATCCTCCTCCATCCAGCCAGAAAGAACCATCATGAAGAAAAAAAAGTTCATAATTACCTAATTGATATTTTTTTACCATTTCTTTTCCTTTCTATTTTTTTAATGAATTATAGATTTAATATAATCAACGATTTCATTAGTTGGTGCACCCGGTGTGAAGATTCTTTTAACACCTATTTGCAGAAGTTTTTTAATATCATCTTTAGGGATAATTCCTCCACCAATCACAATAATATGCTCAGCATTTTTTTGTTTTAGAAGTTCAAGTATTCTTGGGAAGATCGTCATATGTGCCCCGGAAAGAATGGAAAGCCCGATAATATCTACATCTTCCTGAATTGCTGCTTCCACGATACTTTCCGAAAGCTGATGAAGTCCGGTATAAATTACTTCAAAGCCAGCATCTCGAAGTGCTGCAGCAATTACTTTTGCTCCCCTGTCATGTCCGTCCAATCCCGGTTTTCCGATTAAAACTCTAATCTTTTTATTCATTATTGCTCCATCTAAAAAATTATTGGTTCTTTATAAATCCCGAAAACTTTTTTCAAAGTCTCACACATTTCCCCAAGTGTGGCATATTCTCTCACGCAGTCAATAATTTTGGGCATCAAATTTTCTTCGCATTCAGCAGCTTCTCGAAGTTTGATCAAAGTTTCCTTAACTCTGGAATTATTTCTTTCTTCTTTCACCTTATTAAGAGATTTTTTCTGATCGATTTCTACTTCTTCTGGAATTTTTAGAAGCTCAATATCTATATTCTCTTCTTCTTCATTAAATAAGTTCACACCGATATGGAATTTTTCTTTTTTCTCTAAAGATTTCTGGTATTCATAAGCACTTCGGGAGATTTCTCTTTGAAAAAATCCTTTTTCTATTGCAGGAACTACACCACCTAAAGTTTCGATTTTATCAAAATATTCAAATGTTAATTTTTCCAATTTATCAGTTAAAGCTTCCACATAATACGAACCACCCAAAGGATCGATCGTATTGGGAACACCGGTTTCATAAGCAATCAGTTGCTGGGTTCGAAGTGCTATTTTAACTGCTTTTTCTGTAGGAAGAGCATAAGTTTCATCCATAGAATTTGTGTGAAGTGATTGTGTTCCACCCAGAACTGCAGCCAATCCCTGAAATGCAGTCCGGATGATATTATTTTCCGGCTGTTGAGCTGTAAGACTGCATCCGGCAGTCTGAGTATGGAACCTAACCAGATATGATTTCGGATTTTGAGCATGATATTTATCTTTCATCAGTTTTGCCCAGATTCGACGGGCAGCTCGATATTTAGCAATTTCTTCAAAAAAATCTAAATGAGAATTAAAAAAGAATGATAAACGAGGAGCAAAAGTATCGACCGGAAGACCTGCTTTGATCCCGTAATCAACATAAGTGTAACCATTTGCGAGAGTGAATGCAAGTTCCTGAAGTGCTGTGGAACCAGCTTCCCTGATATGGTAACCTGAGATTGAAATCGTATTCCATTTGGGAACATTTTCAGAGCAGTATTTAAGAATATCCGTAATAATTCTCATTGATGGTTCGGGAGGATATATCCAGGTCTTTTGAGCTTGATATTCTTTAAGCATGTCATTCTGGATTGTTCCTGTAAGAACATCTTTAGGAATACCCTGTTTTTCTCCAACCACTATGTACATTGCGAGAAGCATTGCAGCGGGTGGATTAATGGTCATAGAAGTTGAGATTTTTTCCAGAGGAATACCATCGAAAAGTATTTCCATATCCCGCAGAGTATCGATCGCAACTCCACATTTACCTACTTCTCCCAAAGCCATCGGATCATCCGAATCTTTTCCGTAAAGAGTTGGAAAATCAAAGGCAACAGACAACCCGGTTTGTCCGTGTTTCAGAAGATATTTATAACGATTATTAGTATCTTTTGGAGTTCCGAAACCGGAAAACTGACGCATCGTCCACAGTCTGCCTCGATACATTGTTGGTTGAACTCCACGTGTATATGGATATTCTCCCGGATAATTTAGATCTTTATCAAAATCAAAATCTTTATTATCATCAGGAGTGTATAACGGATTTATTTTAATTTTTGAAAGATTAGAGAAACTAATATCTCTTTCTTTTCGCTTAGAATATTTTTCTTTCCAAATGTCTTTGCTCATCAAGCCTCCTTCATCTAAAAAATCTTTTTTGCAATTTCATCTGTAATATAATGAGGAGTTATTTTACGTTCGTATGCTATGTCTATCATTTTTTTTAATTGTTTTTGATCAATGATGTAATTATGCAGATGAGTTTTAATTTTTTCTTCGATTAATTCATTAACTCTTAAGATTAACTTATTCTTTCTTTCTATTTCAAGTTCTCCACTTTTTTCTAAATATTCTTTGTGGAATTTAATTGTGGATACAAGTTCCTCAATTCCCTGGTTTTCAATTGCGACAGTTTTTAGGATTGGAACCTGCCACTTAATTTTTTCATCCCTCAATTCAAAAGCGAATTTCAGTTCCATCATTAATCTGTCAGAACCGGTTCTGTCTCCTTTATTCACGACCAGAATATCTGCGACTTCCAGAATACCGGCTTTCATTGCCTGGATTGCATCACCGGATTCAGGAACTAATACAACAACAGTTGTATCACAAACCTGAGCAATATCCAATTCCACTTGTCCCACACCAACTGTTTCAATCAGGATATAATCCATACCTGCTGCATCGAGCACAAGTGCCACGTCTTTTGTTTTGGTTGCTAATCCCCCCAAACTCCCTCTTGTAGCCATACTCCGGATAAAAACATTTTCATTCAAAGCCAGGTCATTCATACGAATTCTATCACCGAGTAAAGCACCACCAGAAAAGGGTGAAGTAGGATCAACTGCAATAATACCTACTTTTTTATTTTCTTCGAGTAATTTTGGTACAATTGCATTTACAAGAGAAGATTTACCGGCACCGGGAGGACCTGTAATTCCAATATAATACGCATTTCCTGTGTGAGGAAAAATATCTTCCAGAAGTTTGGGCTCAGTACCATTTTCGATTTTAGTTATTACGCGAGCTATTGCTGGTTTTTCACCTTTTAAAAATCTTTTTAATAATTCCATTAAATATTTACTTCCTTAATAAATTATAAACACTCATAAAGTATCTCAGAGACATCCATAACTTTGATACCAGCATCCATTGATTTTAGAGTTTCTTCAAACATCTGCAGGCAGTATGGACAAGCAACTGCAATAATGTCCGCTCCAGTATCCATCAATTGTTTAAGGCGTACATTTACGATGCGCTCATCTTTTTCCCATTCCAGCCACAATCCGCCACTTCCTGCTCCACAACACACACTTAAACTCCGGTTGAAATTTTCTACTTCCAGGAATTTCAGTCCAGGAATGTTTTTCAGTATATTTCTTGGCTCTTCATAAATATTATTTTTACGACCAAGCGTACATGGATCATGATAAACTACTTTTTTATCAAAGTTTTTATTTATCTTCAATTTTCCTGTATCGATAAGATGTGAAAAATATTGTGTAGTGTGCAGAACTTCAAAATCAGCTCCAAAATCAGGATATTCATTTTTGAAGGTAGTAAAGCAATGAGGGGAAGTGACGAGTACTTTTTTTACCCCCGAATCTCCAAATGTTTTAATATTGGCTTTGGTAACTTCTTCGAAAATATTTTCAGCACCGATCCTTCTTATCACTTCACCGCAACAGGTTTCTTTTACTCCCAGGATTCCAAATGATA
>CAYWPW010000009.1:12007-17747 GCA_964460095.1 uncultured Candidatus Cloacimonadota bacterium | reverse complement strand
TTCCTAAATAAAAAGCAGCATCCTATCCAATGATTTCCTGGCTTTTTGTTTTATATTCTCAGGTACTGTTATTTCATATTTTTCTTCAGCCAGCGCTTTAACTGCACCTCGCAGGTAAGTTTTTTTCATATCGTCACAAACCATCGGGGGGCTGAGCGGAACCAGATGCTTTTTGGGATAACGATATTTTAACTGGTAATAGAGCCCGATCTCCGTTCCTATGATTACCTTGTCATTGCCTTTCACGAAGTCTATCATCTGGCTGGTGGAGCAGACGAGGTCAGCTATTTTACAAACTTCCAGTCTGCATTCCGGGTGAACAATAAGCGAATAATCAGGATATTTTTCTTTCATCATCTTAGCATCATCCAGCGTGATCTGATCGTGAACATAACAGTAACTATCGAACATAATAAGTTCTCGGTTATTTTTATAAGCTACCCAGGCTCCAATATTTTTATCCGGCACAAAAATTATTTGTTTGTCTTTTGGGATGGAAGAAATAACTTTTACCGCATTAGCAGATGTACAGGTTATTGTGCTTTCTGCTTTGAGTGCTGCGGGAGAGTTCACATAACACACAACTTCTGCATCCGGGTGTTTCTTTTTAAGTTCCCGCAAGTCTTCCGGTGTCTTCATGTTCGCAAGAGGGCAATCTGCATCATAATGTGACATCAGCACTTTTTTATTTGGATTCAGGATTTTTACAGTTTCTGCCATAATCTTTATTCCACACAACAGTATTATCTCTGCATCGGTCTTAGCAGCTACTCTCGCCATTTGCAGGGAATCACCTACATAATCAGCAATTTTTTGAACTCCCACATATTGGTAATTATGGGCTAAAATAAAACAATTCTTTTCTTTTTTCAAATTCTTTGCAATTGAGTATAGATCATCATTTGATAATGAGTTCCAATCGATTTTTTCCATTCCTTCTCCAATCCATTTTTCTCTATCCCAAGTTGAACTTGGGAGTGTAATTGTAACGAGTATACCTTATTTTACTAATATGCATAATACATTCCAATGAAACTCGAAATTAAATATATTTATTGCCAATCTTTGAAATAATAAAAGGCGTTTTTCCACTTCTGCTTTTTCCAAGTTGTGGAACAATCTTGAAGATGAGTTTTATCTTATTCCCCAATCTTTTTCGAAGTCCCTTTTCTAACGCAATCCGTGAATCTTCATTATATGTTTCATCAACCACTATATTAATATCGATCTGATCCAAAGCGTTTTGTAAACATTGTGAACAGATCACTCCTTTCGCTTTATCTATCGAATGTGACATAATAGATCCCAGGAATCTACCGTCCGGAGTTTCAATGTAATCGCACTGCTTTCCGATAATCTCTTTTACAATTTGAAAATGTCTTCCGCAGGAGCAAGTTTCCTGCTTTTCAGAAAGTGAAATATTATCTTTTGTTTCATAGCGGATCAAAGGCATTGCATAATTGTAGAGATTTGTACCGATCAGTCTTCTGACGCCATTTTCCTCTATGGTCTCATGATAAGCAAAATCCTCGATCAAGTGCAGATTACCATGCTCACATTCGGAGATCATGGCAGCGCATTCGTGCAGTGAAAAGAAATCGAAGACTTTGCACCTGTATGCTTTTTCCAAAAATTCCCGCTTCTTTTTGGAAAGTGTTTCACCATAAGTTACTATGGATTGAGGTGGGTGGATAGAAATTCCTTCTTCCTCTGCGAATTTACTCAGCATAAGAATATCAAAGGGGAATCCCATAAAAAATTTTGGCTTGATACGGTTAATTTCTTTGATCACTTTTATTGCGGAACTCTTTTTCAATTTGTTGGAATCAAAACGGAGGATGTTGTAAAATCTATTGAATTTGTAATCGTGATCTTTGAAATAATAACTTTGCAGGCTGAACGTCTTCTTCCCGAGTTTGTAACCTGCCCATCTGTAACTTCGCAGGAGTGCTGCTATTTTATTCGCCTGGACTGCATCATCCAGAACAAAATGCAGGGGAGTACCTGTCGAGCCACTTGTAGAATCCCAGGTTATCCCAAACTTTCCGGCATTATCAGCAAGAAATTCTTTCTGACATGTACGAACAGTTTCTTTATCTAAAGTTGGAATCTTATGCATATCTATTCGTCCTTGGAATGTACTTGCATCAAATCTAATATTTTCGAACAGATTGCGATAATAAGGAACGTTTTGACCTGCATGCCGGACGAGGTTAATTAATTGTTTATCCTGGTACTGTTCAATTTGAGTTTTTGTCCAGAATTGGCTTTTTTTATAGAATCTGTATCTTTTTAGAACTTTAAAAGGAATCTGAAAAATCGATTTTTCCAATTAAACTCCTGTTGGTTCTCCTACTATTTCCTATCCAATTGAGAATCCATTTTATCTTTTTTCCCATTCTTTTATTTGCTTATCCCGCTTAATAATCTTGTTTGCAATGCGCACCATGGGAGGACCGATGAAAGTTCCATTCATTATTGCTACACGTGTATTTTCTTTCCTTGCTTCTTCCGTTAAACGGAGCATTTCTCTGGCTTCCTCTACCTCTTTTTGATAGGGAGTAAAATATTTATGAACAAGTTCTATCTCTTTTGGATGCAGCAGCAGCATTCCTTCAAAACCCAGAATACGGGCAAGTTTCAGATTATCTTCCAGGTCTTCAAGGTCGTGAACATTAACATGTAATGTGTCTATTGGAATCACACCAACTGCTCTGGCAGCTATTACAGTGAGAGCACGGGATACAAGCAGACTTTTTCCTTCTTTATCGTGGATTCCCTGTATGTCGGCACAGAAATCTTCACTGCCGAAAGCTGCTGCTATTATCCTTTCAGAAGCTCGGCAGATATCTTCTGCATGCAGAACAGCTGAAGCAGTTTCGAGGAGAGGAATTATCTTGAATTTACCTTTCGGGAATCCTTTTTCTGCTTCATATTTTTCCAGGATATTTTCAAAGAAAATTATATCATCTTTCCGATAAGATTTCGGGAAAACAAAACCTGTCACTCCTTCTAACATCAGATCTGAAATGTCCTTTTCTAAAAATCCACTGTCGCTGTCATTTAAACGGATGAAAACGTGGAATTTCTCAAAGATACCTTCAGGTAGTATTTTTTTTATTGTATCTCTTGCTTCCTGTTTTGATTCGTCGATCACAGAATCTTCAAGGTCTAAAATAAGTGCATCTGCATTGGTTTTGGAAGCACTTCTCAGGAGTTTTTCATTGTTGCCGGGAACAAACATCATACTGCGAAGAATATACTGTTTCATTTCTTTTCTCTTTTTGGAATTAATATATGACGCCTTAGAGTCAGTACTTTATCGTTATTTTGATTATAAGCCCTTGTTTCCACGAAAACAATTCCTCTGTCCGGTTTAGTTTTTGATTCCTTAACTTCCAGGATTTCTGTTTCAGCGTGAAGTGTATCTCCAAGAAAAACAGGAGCAACGTGCATAATTTTTTCATAATCCAGGTTAGCAATTGCCTTTCCACTGATATCAGGCACACTCAAACCTACAGCGATACTTGCAACAAAGGTGCCAGCTACAACTATTTTTTTGTAGATCGTTGATTCTGCATATTCAGCATTATGATGCAAGGGATGATGATTCATTGTTATCTGGCAAAACAGGTTATTATCTCTTTCGGCGATAGTTTTTTTATCCCTGTGTTTATAAATATTACCAGCTTTGAAGTCTTCCAGAAATCTACCAAAATAGTCGTATTTATTCCGCAACATGCTCAACTCCAGATACAATATTTATTCCAAAGCAAAAGAAATATTTATAAAATTTCTAACAAGGTAAAATTTAAAAAAAACCGCCTTCAATTTATAAGGTGGTTCTATTTTTTTATTCTAAATGGAGCAGGGTTATTTTTTATTCTTCTTCAAATACTCAATCCAATCTGCAAAACCTTCACCCGTTTTAGCAGAAAGTTCGATAACTTCCATCTGCGGATTTACTTTTTTGATGTTTTCTTTGATCTTATCGATGGTGATATCAAGGTAGGGAATAAGATCGATTTTGGAAATGATACAAAGCTGAGAATTCCTGAAAGCAAGTGGATATTTGAGGGGCTTATCTTCACCTTCGGTTACGCTGAGAACCACTGTGTTTACGTGGGCACCAACATCAAATTCTGCCGGACACACCAGGTTGCCGATATTTTCTACGAATAAAATTTCTATCCCAGCAAGGTTTATCTCTTCTATGGCAGATTTTATCCAGCCGGATTCCAGGTGGCAGTCACCACCAAAAGGACCTGTATTTATCTGGTAACTGCGAATTCCTGCTTTTGCCACTCTTTCAGCATCGAGTGTGGTTTGAATATCACCTTCGATAACAAATATGTTCTTCCCGAATTTCTCTGCAGTTTTTTCCAAAAGGGTAGTTTTTCCCGAACCGGGAGAACTCATCAGGTTTATGTAGAGAATTCCATTTTGTTCTAGATTCTGTCGCAATTCATCTGCGATCCTGTCGTTGATGTTCAATATTTTTTTCATCACTTTGATTTCTTTTGTATCCATCTATTTCTCCCTCATTTTTTTACCACAAAGACACTAAGAATGTGTCAATTTCCTTTTTACATTTAATCGTTCCGAAGGTTAAGAGAAGCATGAAGTTCAAAAACCATTCGGAGTGTATTTGGATTTGTTATAAGCCCATAAACTGGATTCCGATTCCACTGAACAAAATTATCGCTCCGGCAATTGCGTGCGAATATTTTTCCATCTTTTTCAGGGGAATCAATTTGATTCCGGTGGAAGTAACATAGACTACAGCCATCATTGTAGCAATAGTAACCGCTGCGAAGATCAATGTGACCAGTATCAAACCACCAATATTATTTTTTGCTGCCGGATACATCAAGATTGGAATTAACGGTTCACAGGGACCAAGCACGAAGATCGTGAAGAGAATCCAGGGTGTTATGTTCTTTTTTTTATTTTCATGCATATGAGAATGGTCATTGAGGTGAGCATGTTCGTGTTCGTGTGATGTGCTGTCCGCATGAACATGCAAGTGAGTGTGCGGTTTGTTGCGGATCGCCCTCCTTACACCCCAGATAAAATAAACCAGTCCAAAGGCAATGAAAGCCCAGGCTGCCAGATTACCACGGAAAGATTCAAAAAATTCGATTTTAGTAATGGCAATTCCTACCGAAACTCCAATTATTCCCAGAACCACAGAACTTCCCACATGACCGATACCGCATAAAAAAGTTATCAGCATAGTTTTGGTGGTTGACCAGTTCCTTGCCTTGGACATCATGATGAACGGCAGGTAATGATCCGGTCCGAACAACGTATGAAAAAACCCGATCGTTGCGGCTGTGATCGCTAAAAGAGTGATCTCATTACTCACTTTTCATTCTCCTTATTTTAATTTAAATATTCTGTCATCCTGAGGATTTCTACTTGCTTTTCTATCGAAGGATCTAATTCTGAGAACGAGTTGTAAAGCTGAATGTTCATCCACGAGATTCTTCGTGGGCAAAGCTAAAAGAGATCTCCAGCCTTCGTACAACTTCGGCTTGGCAGGCAGAAAGACATTTCTATCTTTCAAAACATGGGATGCAAATGGTTTTTCCATCAAGCCTCTTGGTTTTACTTTCAACTACCGATTCCCTGCAGGTCTCGCACAGAACAGTATCCATTAGCCTCGAATACTCCGGCTCGGGCATATTGATCTCTTCAATTTGAACAATATCCTTTTCCGGAACCTTAAGTATTAGAT
>CAYWPW010000009.1:2750-11907 GCA_964460095.1 uncultured Candidatus Cloacimonadota bacterium | reverse complement strand
ATATTGATCTCTTCAATTTGAACAATATCCTTTTCCGGAACCTTAAGTATTAGATTTATTCTTTCTTCACTGGAAATCTGTGTATTGGATAGCTTTGTTCTGAAACTAGATTTCCTGCTGATGCGAACAGCTTTCCCGGAAGCCCGATGATAGAAAGTATAAACCATCTTTCCATAATCTTTAAAGATCAGGTTTCCTTTGCCGAAAGTACAGCCGGAAAGAAATTGAACAGCATCGACTCCGCAGGCATCATTTTCTACGATGGCAACCATCTCTTCATCTTCTGCCCGTTTGGAAGAAAAATATTCCAGAGCTGCTTTTGTCATGCGAAAGCCCATTGCCAGCCCGGGACAGCTATGTCCGTGAAATTGAATTGCTTCTTTGTAGGATTTCACTATCTCGACCTCATCCTGCTGTCCTTCTCCCAAACGGAGAAGGAACATAAGAAATGCAAGGAGATTGTATTGAACTCACCCTGCTGTCCCTCTCTTCATTTGAATAGAGGGAACATAAGAAAAGCAAGGAGATATGCAAGGTTACACCTCTTTACCGGTGGTTGCCAGACTGAGCGAAGCATGCTTCACACCTTTGGCTGCTTTCAATTTATTTGCCAGTTCTTCCAGTTTGTTTGGTTTGCCTTTTACCACCACTATCTCAAAGCAATTATCATGATCCAAATGAATATGCTGGGAAGAAATTATGTATTTATGATAATCGTGCTGGATGTTGGTGAGATTATTTACCAGGTCACGCTGGTGATGATCGAAGACCATGATGACGGCACCGGCAACTTCTTTATCTTCCGCCCATTCCTGCCGGATGAGATTATCTCTTATGAGGTCTGCAATGGCATTGGAACGATTGGCATAATTCTCTTTTTTGATGTGCTTATCGAACTTCTGCAGAAGCTCTTTCTCCAGCGAAACACCAAACCTGATTAATTCGGACATTAAAACTCCTTCGTGTTACGAATGACAGAAAAGTGTTACGGCTGTCGAGTGTCAATGAAAATTTTTAACAATACCGAGTTATATCTTGACGCATTCGACCGAAAAACATTATCGGTCGAAATGTTCAGAAAAGGAAAGAATATGGAAGATAAAAAAAACATAATAATTGCAGTGGCAGAGCAGATGTATGCTCATTTTGGTTTTAAGAAAACCACTATGGAAGAAATAGCAAAAAAAGCACGAATAGGTAAATCAACTTTATACTATTACTTTAAAAGTAAAGAGGAAATTTTTGCTGAAATGATTCAGAAAGGTTTGCTGATAACCAAACAGAAATTAAGTGGTGCGATTAATAAAGCTACTACTCCACAAGAAAAAATTAGAAATTATATTCTTACAAGAATGAAACATTTAAAAGAACTCATCAATTATTACACGACTTTGACGGATGAACATCTGGATCATTATTTTTTCGTTGGGCAGGCTCGAGTTGATTTTTTTAATTATGAAAGTAATACTCTGAAAAGTTTGCTTAACGAAGGTGTTGAGCTAAATCTTTTTGATATTGAAGATATTGATTCAACTGTACGGATTATAATAATTGCATTAAAAGGTTTGGAATATCAATTATTCATACAGGAAACCGATTACGATCTGGAAACGGAGAGTAACCTGATGATTGATATAATTTTTAAAGGAATTGAAAAGCGTTAATTATTTTTTGGAACTTATTCCACCAAAAAACTAAATTATCTAAAAGAACAGGAGAAAAAATGATAAAATTGCCGGAATTGAAAATCGGGAAATTAGTAGCAAAACTCCCAATAATTCAAGGCGGAATGGGAGTTGGCATTTCAATGTCCGGCTTAGCTTCGGCAGTGGCAAATGAAGGTGGGATAGGAGTTATATCTTCAGTTGGTCTCGGATTGACAAAAAAAATAAAAGGTGTAACTTATTGGGAAGCAAACAAGATCATTATACGAGAAGAAATAAGAAAAGCCAAAAAAAAATCTGCCGGAATCATTGGTGTAAATCTAATGGTTGCTATTACAGATTTTGATGATATGGTAAAAATCGTTTTGGAAGAGGAAATAGATATTCTTTTTATAGGAGCCGGATTACCATTGAAAATTCCAAAAAATTTGACACTGGAATATTTGCGAAAAATCAAAACAAAGATCGTACCGATCGTATCTTCAGCCAGAGCTGCAAAGCTTATTTTCCATTCCTGGGAAAAAAAATATAATCATATTCCTGATGCTGTTGTAGTAGAAGGTCCGCTGGCAGGAGGACACCTGGGTTTTAAAATAGATCAGATCGATGATCCGAAATATAAGCTGGAAAACCTGATTCCGGAAGTTATATCAATTCTTAAACCTTTTGCACAAAAATTTTGTAAGAAGATCCCGGTAATTGCTGCTGGTGGAATCTTCAATGGTGAAGATATTTATAAATTTCTTAGTCTTGGAGCTGATGGAGTTCAATTAGGAACAAGGTTTGTAGCAACTCATGAATGCGATGCTGATATTGAATTCAAAAAAGAATTCATCAGATCAAAAAAAGAAGATATCGTAATTATGAAAAGTCCGGTTGGTATGCCTGGTCGTGCAATTAATAATAAATTTTTGAAGGATGTTACAAAAGGAATAAAAAAACCGTTCAAATGCGAGTGGAAGTGCTTGAAAACCTGTGACTTCAAAAACACTCTTTATTGCATTGCACAAGCACTCACACAAGCAAAGATCGGAAAGCTAACAGAGGGTTTCAGTTTTGCAGGTGCCAATGCTTACAGGATCGATAAAATAATATCTGTAAAAGAGCTAATTCAGACTTTAGTAAGTGAATATGAAAAGATTGCATTATTAAATTACAAAAATAGGTTGAAAGTAAATATGGGGTAATTTCGACATGAAACTCCTTCGTGTTACGAATGACAGGAAAGTGTTACGATGGATGGGTGTCAATTAAAAAAGTTTTAGCCACCAGCCTTTGTTGAAACTACGGCTTGGCAGGCGAAGAACGCGAAGGAAACGCTAAGGGAAAAACTTGTTTTTTATTTTAAATGAGTATTTAGTATGAAAATTTAGCAATTAGCTAAAAAATTAAAATTTGGAAATGAAATCGTAAGTTTTTTTAGATGACAAAAGAAAAATTGTGAAGATAATACAAAAATCAGCGACCTTTTTCGTGTGTTAAGTCGCCGTAAAAAGGTTCGATGTATTGATTTTTTAGAAGCTCATATGTTTTGTTTTTTTACTATTTCTTCAAAGATTAGTAAAATTATGCTAAATACAACACCTATAGCGACCATGCTCCATCCTAACCATTTCCAAAACGGAGTTTCTTTTGCCCAGTTTTTCAAGTCTTCAAAAGAGCATAGACTTAAACTTGTTTCGCCATGAATATTCTTTAGCTTTATATTTCCAGACAAAATGTCAGCCACGGGTCTTTTTTCTTTGGGAGCACGAAATAAACCTGTAAATATTATTTTTTCTGTATCATCAAACTCTTTTTGACTAGCTTTCTTAAGTTTAGGATTTTTTAACACAAAGTCTTTTATAAACTTTTTTGCTCCGGAGTGATCCTTATTGCATTCAAGATTTTCTTTTAATTCAGTCAATAAGGCTATGCGATCTGGGTCCTTAAAAATTCCAAGGTTTTCAATAAGGGCAATTATTAATCCTATGACCGCACAAATTTGAAGCAGCATTTTAATTTTTAGCAGCATATTATTATTTTTCTACTTCTAACAATAATTAGACTGCTTAAATTTTCATATCTTTTTCTTTTCTTCGATATTAGTTTTTTAACTTCTATGCAATCTATCATTTAATCTCCAAAAGTCCAATAACTGAGAAATTTTACAATTACACTAATTCTAAAAATTCAATCGATGTCAAATATTTTATAATAAACCACTTTTAATTCTACCTTTCCGTCTTCGTGAAACTTCCGCCTTAAAAAGCTTAAGGGGGACACAAAGCGGTTCAGATAATTTCAAAAATATTAAAAGTGATATATCACTCCAATGGATGCATATTTAATCAAGGCAAAAGTATATACTTCGTCATTATCTGCTCCACCTTCAAGGATCCTATAGCCGGCTTTTAGATCAATTTTATCAGACGCTTTAAAAATTAATGCAGCAAGAACATCTTCAGCGCGACCTTGTGGAGCGGCAAGGGCATCTCCATCTAGTAAGAAAGCAAACTTTTTAGTAAACTTCCAAAAAAGCCGAAAGTTAATTATTGGCACAAAACCGACATTAGTTGTTTCAGATTCGAGACCATCTCCTTTGACAGCAATTTTTGCATCACGAATTTTTGCAGTAAATCCAACACCGATTTCGATTTTATCTTTTCTTAGAAAATCATAACGGTAGAATAATCGATAGGAATTGAATTTGAATGTTGCTTCCAAGGGTGTATTAGCCGGGAATGTTTCACCTTCGAATATTAGATCGCGATCTAATTGTCCAGAAGAATTAATCGATAAAGGTGCATAAAGAGCACCCAAATGATGACGATCATTGAAATTATAGAATACTCGAATTCTGTAGAAAACTCCAGGGTCGGCTTCAAGCTCTTTGGAAAGGGAAAATAAAGTCCCTCCATCCCCGGGAATTCTTGCATCGTTGTAACCGCTAAAGACAGCGCCTGTTTCAATATCCAGATCAACTTGTGCAAAGACTTTAGGAGAAAGTAAAACGACACCGCTCACCAAAATTAGGCAAAATCTGCTAATTTTTCTCATTCCTTACTCCTTTTGGATTTGAGATTATACTTTTTCTACTGGCCTAATGTTTTAATCTACTGGTGTTTTGGGCTGCGACAGCTGACCAACACATCCAGTGAAATGAATTGTTATGCATTTTTGATTGTGTATTCAAGTTGTACCATTCCTGACTCATGTAGTTTATGGGTTTCTTTTATGATTTTTATGGGAGAGTGTAGATTACCAAATAATTTAATACCGCTACCAAGAATAATTGGCATTAGTGAAAGGCTAATATTTGTTAATAATTTCTTTTCTAAAAATGATGAAACCAAACTACCACCACCTACAAGCCATAAGTGTTGTATATTCATTTTATTAGCTGCTTGGCATACTTTTTTCGGAGTGTTACCAACTTGTAAATTACTACCTTCAATTGGCGTTATTTTGCTACTTGAACATACCCAAATAGGTTTATCACCATAAGGCCATTGACCGAAACTAACGACCATCTCGTATGTCTTTCGTCCCATAACTAGTGCATCTACTGTTGAGTAGAATTCTTCATAACCAGCATCTTCCATTGAGATATCGAGATTCTCAAGCCAGGAAACATCTCCGTCTTCTTTGGCAATATATCCGTCTAAACTTGAGGCGACATAATAGGTTGTTTTCATTTGTTTCCTTTTATGTATAACATATATTAAATTGCTTAAAAAATCATATCTTGCTTAACTAAGCAGGATATTTTTAAAAAGAGAAATCTACTTATCTTTTCATTTTCTTCGATATTAATTATAATAACTTCAAGGCAATCTAACATTAATCCCCATAAGTCCAATTACTGAGAAATATTACAATTACACTAATTCTAAAATTTTCAAACGATGTCAAATATTTTTTCAATTCTTCTGAAAAATTCATTCCTCACGTTTTCTATATGTAATGCTTCTTGAAAATTTATGGTAATTTTATCTTTTGTTTTATATCTTTCCGGTTCAACCTGCAGAGCATAAGAATTAACCTGTCTTTTCCAAAACCAGTCGGCACAACAGAACTGCACATACTTCGGGTCAATTGACTGGATCTTTTTTAGTTTCTGAAACAGCATTCTTCCCGGCTGGTTATTCCGGATGCATAAAGCGATGTATGCTATCCTGTATTCAACTTTGGAGATGTTGTCTAAATTTGGTAAAGGCTCGATATTTTGGGGATTCTTCTGATTATTATACAAAAAATGACCACAACAACATTGCAGCGTGAAGCAATATGGAAGGGTTGAAAAATCTTTAATTATATCTTTTATGGGTGCATCGATGGCGTTGAAATCCAGTTGATTTAGAACTTTTTCTCTTTGCTGAAGAAAGTATGGATTATTTACTAAAGGTTTGAATTCTGTGAAGGTTTCCATTATTTTTTAACCCTCTTTAATTCCCCCTTCTCAAGAGGGATACTAAGCCGTTAAGTGATAAATTCAAGTAAAATTTAAGAAAAAATATAATCCAGATTAAGATCGGGAAATACTTCTTTGAATTTGGCAAGCATAGACAAAGTTGGATTAGCGGAAGCTGGTTTCTCGAACTTTTGATAACTCCAGATATTTTTCATTCCAATTTTTTCTGCAGCCTGCTTTTGAGTTAAATTATGTAAAAGTCTATACCTGCGAAGAAGAAATGACAGCGCAACTTTTGGCTCTACATTTATTTGATAAACATTATGAGCTACTATGTCCTTTTGAGGAAAGTTGTAAATCACTGTGGAATCATCCGGTTCAGATAGATAAAGATTTAAAGCCTGATGCATATTGCTTTTGAGTTCTTCCATAGAATCTGCTTGAGTTTGGCATCCATCCAGTTCGATGCATTCTGCCCAGAAACCTTTTTCTTCCTGAAGAACTTTAAAATTATAATGCATGATCAATCTCCTTCTTGCAAGGCTTTTAATAATTTTCTTTCCATGCCTTTTTTCAGCTCTTTGTGCATGGGTATCGTCTGCCGTAGGTTTCCTTTGCCAACTATCACATGACTGCCTTTCTTACGCAGAACAACCCACTTTTGTTTATCATAAAGAGCTAACATTTCTTTTCCACTTAAAGGCATTTGCTCTATCCTTTACCAAATATAATTGGTAATGCTATGATGTCAATTTTTTTTATTTAATTCTGTTTGTTAATTTTCGAACTATCGATCAATTCCACAGTATCTTCCATAACAGTATCTTTTCCATCCAGGAAATCCCGGTAGGTTTGTTCAACAATATAATCTGGTAAAATGCCGCGTGTTTTATCCATATCTTCTACTGCAGCCACATAAGTGCTCCTTCCGAAAAAAAGCATTATTCTGGAATTTTTCAGGTGGATCTGAGTGTTCTTTCCGGCGTTGCATTTGTATGCTGCTCCACCTTCTGAGCCAACGAATTTACCGATTTTATGATATTTTAGAAGAGAGCAAAAATGACCATTTGTAGAAAAGCAACGACCGTCTATGAGAGTAAACAAATTACCTGTAAAGTGATTTTCAGCCAGGGGAATCTGTTCTGCAAGGGAGGAATATTTACCATAAGGTTCTGCAAAATATGGAACAGACTCGTTTTCCAGATAAGAAAATAATGGTACCGCACAGAAGGGATCACCTCCATCGTTTCCGCGTAGATCCAGGATTAAATTTGCTATTTTCTTTTCTTGAATTTCTTGGAAACAACTTTCCAGAAATTCTTTGAACATGGGAACGCGATCATAATAAATGAATGTTTGAATGGTCATGATAGCTGTACTTCTTTCTTCAATAACTTCAAAGCCAAGTTCAGGATGATTGAAATTTTCAAAGACAACTGCTCTTACAGCTTGGATATTAGCAGGATTAAGTTCAGCAGTTTCGCTGGTTTTTCGTCCGGGTAGGGCATAAGTAACAGTGAATTTATCCGGAAACCCGAACCTGCGGGCATAGAGCAAAGAGAAGCGTCTTTGGATCTGTGAGAGGATGAAATTTTCATTCATGGCATCTGCAGAATAATTGAGCTTCATTTCTTTTATGATGTCATCGATGGAAATACCGTTGATTACCAGAACAATGCTTCCGGTTGGAACCAACGATTTACTCTTGTAATCACCTGTTACCACAGAATAACCTTCTATTAATCTTATCTGAATAGGAAATAGTTTGCTGGAACCTGAATTCCAATATTCATAAGGCATCCACAGATTTGTATGTCCACAACCAATCCTTGCAGTTATGGGTGTGAGCAATTTGAAGAATTTATTCAGATTCATAGGCTGGGTTATCAAATCGTATTGCTGCTCAAAAAGTTTATTGAAGGTTTCCTTGTTTGTGTATTCATATAAATTAGCATGATTTTCTTGGAGCACACGTCTCATCTGCTGGAAGTCTTCCTGTAATTCTTTCACGGAAAATTCGGATTTTTTTTCTCTGGTTCTAAATTTTTCTGCGAGCAATGTTAGATCTCCATCAATCCATTTGATACCGGAAATTTCTCCTTTATCATTTAGCATAAATGTGATGAAATATTCGCGTTCTTCCTCCTCAGCTTTGAATTCGAGTTTTTCCAGGTTCATTGGCTTGATCTCGATCGGATCATCAGGAGGTTCGACTCCCATCAATTTTCCGTTTTCTATATAAATAATAAGAACAATGTATTTTCCTTCATGATAGAATTCATAATTTCCAGTAAATTCTGCTAAAACAGGATTTTTCAATTTTTCAAGTATTCGTTTTCCATTTACACTTGCGGGATTTAGTTTTATGGATTTTTCATAATTCAGAATGGCTAGCTCTGTTTCACCGTTTATCATATAAGCTTCACCCAGACTGTCGTATGTATTCCATGATTCAGGATGTGTTTTACAATTAAATCTGAATATTTCTATGGCTTCCTCTATTTTATCCTGCTTTATAAGTTGATACCCAAGATTGTTCAAGGCAGCTTCATTATATTGATCAAGATCTGGATATTTGCTTTTCACGTCAGTTATGGTTTCCAGATTCGATTGTGCAAAACATAATGTGCAAGCTAATAGGCAGAAAACAACTATTACAATATGGATTGAAAATGGTTTATTATTCATGAAATCTCCTTTCAGAATTATTCAAAGATACTTATCCGTTTAATCCGTGTGGATCCGTGAGCTATTTCATTCCTTCCATTGTCTGGATATGCAACTCATTTCCCTGGATAATTTCCGTGTCAAATGATTCACAATTTGGGCAGATAAAGATCGGGTCCTCGACCATAAAAATTTCATGGCACTTCTTGCATTTAACCTTCACGTCCTTTTCTTCCATGATGAGTTCTGCTTTTTCAAAGCCCTTATATTCTTTCTTCATCAGATCGAAATACATCAGGAATACATCGTCCACAATCTGGTGGAATTTACCAATAACAACTTTCACTTTCTGGATTTCAATCAGTTTCTCATCCTCTTTTATCTTGCTGGCAATATCAAATAAAGATTTTACTATCGAACCTTCGTGCATTTA
>CAYWPW010000009.1:0-2650 GCA_964460095.1 uncultured Candidatus Cloacimonadota bacterium | reverse complement strand
TGTTCATGCTTTTTCATCTTTGCTATTAAGTTGGAAGTATCTCCTGATGCAAATGAAACCAGTTTGCCTTCATTTGCCATATAAAGCGCATCGAGCCCCAGAAGTCCACATACAGCCTCGGTTGCATCTTTAATGGGAATGGCATTTTCTTCGACGATTATACCCAGGTTTGTGTCTTCGATAACTTCATTTAGTATTGTTGCAACTCCACCGCGAGTGGCATCCCGCAGGAATTTTATTTTTCCATTTTTCAGCATTAATTGTACAAGTCCATTAAGTGATGCACAATCACTTTGCGGAGTAGGATCCAATTCCAAATTTTCGCGTGCATTAATTATAGCAACAGTATGATCTCCCAGGGTTCCATTCACAATTATCTTATCACCAGGTTGGATGTTGTTGGAACTCAGATTTATGCCAGCTGGCAAGAAACCGATTCCTGTAGTTGTGATGTAAATTCCATCTGCTTTGCCTTTTTCCACTACTTTTGTATCTCCGGCTATGATGTGAACTCTGGCTTCTTCAGCAGCTTTTTTCATTGATTCAACTACTTTTTTCAGGTCAGATATCTTGAAACCTTCTTCGATTATAAAAGCGGAAAGCAGGTATTTGGGAATAGCTCCACTCATGCTCACATCGTTCACAGTTCCGGTAACGGATAGTTTTCCAATATCACCACCGGGAAAGAAGAGGGGTTTTACTACGTGAGAGTCAGTGGTAACAACCATGCGGTTTTCGATCTCAACTGCATCATCCAATGTAGGAAGTTGGAAATTCCTATCGAAAATTTCTTCAATAAGTTTACGGGTCAACCCGGCACCGCTGCCGTGACCAAGAGTTATTATTTCATTTTTCATTTTTTACCACCAAGACACAAAGGGAAATTAACCACTGATTAACACAGATAAACACTGATAATTCAAACACCGAAAATGCAAGACCTTACGGATGGTTGAAAACCTCCGTAATGGTCGAGAAATTGTGCTAACCATTGCGAAAGTTCAGCAGGAAGAAATTCTCTGTTTGTAACCATTCGCAAGGTATCAAATGATACTTTTTCTTTGCGTTTCTTAGTGTTCTTCGTGGCAATATTTTTTATCCGTTTCATCCGTGTCAATCCGTGAGCTATTTTATCTTTCATATTTATAATACGCTGCACAACTGCCTTCAGAAGAAACCATGCAGGGTCCTATCGGATTATTTGGTTTACATACTTTCCCGAACAACGGGCATTCCGAAGGGATGATCTTTCCCTTCAGGACATCACCGCATCTGCAGCCTGTTTGCTGTTCAGTGTCTGTAATTTCAATTCCATATTTCTTGATGGCGTTGAATTCTTCAAACTCATTTCTGATCCCCAGACCGGACATTGGTATCCAACCTAAACCCCGCCAGAGAGCATCTTCCACCTGTAATACTTTCACAATCACTTTCTGAGCCTGCAGATTGCCACCTGAAGAAACCACACGGCTGTATTCATTCTCGATTTTGGGTTTTTCTGCTTTGATCTGATCTGTTAGTTTTTTAATGCCCACTAAAATATCCAGTGGTTCAAATCCTGTAACTACTCCACCAATCCCGAATTTTTCAGGAAGCAGACTGTAGGCATCTGAGCCGATGATCACACTTACATGACCAGGCAGAATGAATCCATTAACATTTGTATCTTTAGCAGAAAGAAGTGCATCCAAAGCTGGAGGAACTAATTTAAAAGCAGGAAGAACTGAGAAGTTTTTCAGATTTTGTCTGGAAGCTTCCATTATGGTATATGCTATTCCGGGAATAGTTGTTTCAAAACCAATTCCCACAAACACGGTTTCTTTTTCTCTTGCCATCTCCAGTGCTTCCATAGGTGAATATATCATGCGAACGTCCAGACCATTTGCTCGTGCTTGTTCCAGTGTTCCTTTGTTTCCGGGAACACGGATCAGATCTCCGAAAGTAGCGATGGTTACATCTTTCAAACCGATCAATGAATCGATCACAGAAGAGGGAGTTACGCACACCGGACAGCCGGGACCGGAAATTAATGAGATTGATTTTGGTAATAGCTTGCGAATTCCCCAATGACCGATAGCCATTGTGTGAGAACCACACACTTCCATAAATTTGACAGATTTCTTCCAATTTTGCAGTTCGGTGACGATCTTTTTGATAAGTTCGGGATTTCTGAAATTATTCAGGTACATATACTTCTCGCAGAATTTCAAGAGTTTCAAGTGCATCTTTTTCTGAAATAATGTTCAATCCGAATCCGGTATGAATGATGACCCAATCACCTTCTTTAACTTCCGGTATAAAAGTAAGGGATATTTCTTTGTTCACTCCACCCAGATCTACGATGCCTTTTTCATTTTCTTTTTTTATAAGTTTTCCCGGTATTGCCAGACACATAATTTTTCCTTTTTTTATCGTTTCGACTCGAAAATTTTATCACTTTTTATTTCCAACCATTGCGAAGGTTAATCTGAAAGAATTCTCTGTAGAAAACCATTCGCAAGGTCTTTATTTTTTTAATTTTCAATTTTCAATATTAAATATTCAATTTTTTATTTCCCACCACCACCTGTCCGACGGATATCGAACCATCGTTAGGGGGTAAAATCGAGGGTACAAAAACTGTAAAGTTATTTTTCGTTAGAACCTTACT
>CAYWPW010000008.1:16679-17751 GCA_964460095.1 uncultured Candidatus Cloacimonadota bacterium | reverse complement strand
CCATAATCAAGGCTGTGGTAAATGAATATATGACAAATAAAATGCATAGATTGAATATATTCAACAATTATATATAGTTCACCTGGTTGTCTTCCACCTACAATCCCTTTAATCGGTAGATTCGGGCAATAGAATGTGTTTTTTAGCTCCCAAGTTTCACCATAATCGTTGCTAAACCATAATTCTTTTTCTTCTTTATATATCGTTGTTTTATACAAATATAATTCACCCATTTCGGTTCCACGGCTTAATGAAAGTCTATGTGACCAATGCATGTCAAATACATGCTGGATTTCTAAATTTTCAAAATTATCATAGGAGATCAATAGGAATAAGGAGTCTGGTATACCGTTTGCTTCAGTTATTACATATCCGACATTATCTTGATTATCAATTTCGGAAGCTTTTCTAGTACCGAAATAACCATTAAGTTGGTGTTGAATAAAGTTTATTCCATAATCATTACTATGACTTGAACATTTATTATACAATACTCCTTCATTTCTACCGCTACTTACATCCCGAATTGGATAATTTCGAAACACCCAACTCCCAGCTTGTCCGTAATTATTAGAGTAATAAAGAGCATCAAACTCTCTTATACTATAAATACTGCCTGGTGTTAGATCTGCACAAATGTATTCATTTTGATCATAATAATATGAACTGTCCATACAGATTGCAGTTTCGCCAAAATCAGTAGAGCGGTAAATACCTTCACTGGTTACTGTTGGCCCAATAAAGTATATTTCTCCTATATCGGCTCCTCGGGTTATGCTACTGTCTGCAAATAAAATTGAACTTATAAATGTTACAAACAATAAAAGTAAAATAGTATTTTTCATCTTTTCCTCAAACTTTTTTTATACTTCATTATTCATCAGATATTTCCAGTTTCGTAGGAGTCCAAATGTTTTCGTTCAAAATGAACACAAATTTAACCTTAAAATTAAATACAAAACTGGTAAAATTAAATTTAAGTGTCAAATAGAAAGCAAAATAGTGTTTTTCATCTCAACCTTTTTCTGGCTTGCAAATTGATTTTTTTTTCGAGCCTTCTAAACCGATAAAT
>CAYWPW010000008.1:8078-16579 GCA_964460095.1 uncultured Candidatus Cloacimonadota bacterium | reverse complement strand
TAAAAGCTTTGAGTTACATTACTTTATAGGAATAGCCACAAAAACTGTTGTACCTTCATTTTCTTTGCTATTGATCCAGATTTTTCCATCATGAAGTTCAACGATCAATTTGGCAGTGGAAAGTCCCAAACCTAACCCGCTCGATCTGAACTCCGTATATCCGGAACTGTGACTGTAAATATTTGTTAATTCATAGAATTTGAGGAAAACATTCTCAAGCTCATGTTCAGGGATTCCGATCCCATCATCCTGAACATAAAAGATGAGGCTTTCTTTATCATCGATTTCTTCCTTGGCAAAAGCTGAACGCCTTGCTCCAATTACAATTGTACCAAAATCTTTGGTGAAACGAATGGAATTCAAAACTAAACTGAAAATCATCAGACGAAATGCTTCCCAGTTAAGAAGTGCAGGAGGTATATCTTTTTCCAATTCCAGTTTGATAAACATATGCCTTTCTGCAGAAATGCTTTTAGCTTCTTCTGCAATCGATTCCAGGAATTCTTTCAGGTCAACCAGGCTTTTGCTAATTTTGGAAACGACTTTGTACTTATTAAAGTTAATAATATCTTCTTCAATCATATTAAGCCTTTCCAGGCTGTTATCAATTTTTTGGATGGTTTCCATTTCTGTTGGGGCAATTTTAGATTTTTTCAATCTGTTCACATAACCTTTCAGGGAAACAAGAGGAGTTTTAAACTCGTGTGACACAATATTTATGAAATCATTTTTCAAGCTGTTTAAAGCGTTTATCTCATAGTTTTTCTTTCTTAAAACCTCATATTGATTAGCATTTTTAATTGCCACGGAAATCTGGGTTAGAAGTAATTTCATGAATTCCGGTTTTATTTCCATCTGATTTTTAGGAGCATTAAAATTATCGAGATACAAAAAGCCGTGAACCTCATTTTCAACCATTATCGGAGCACAATAGACGGAAAGAAATTCCGCACCAAAATCGAGATATTCTTCAAAATCAATTTCATTTCTGGCATTTTGCAAAAATATCGGTTGTTTATTCTTCTGGATTTCACTCAACACGCCTTTACTGATAAAAGTAAATTTATCTAAAATGTGTTTAGAATCATCCAAAGCAACCTTGAAAACATAGTTTTCAAATTTATCCTTTTTAATCAGGAAACCTCGACTTGCTCCCACAAAATCGAGTGCAAAAATAACCATTTCCTGCTCCAGTTTTTCAATATCCAAAATCGAGAAGAACTTCTGAGTGATATTAATCAGTTTTGTCATCAGTTCCATTTTCTTGTTTAGAGTATCAAATTCTTTTATTCGCAGCAAAATCGAAGTAAGATGAAAATGCAAAATTTTCAGGATTTCAATTTCAGCTTTCTGGAAATCCAGTTCACCTTTATCTGCGATTATCAGACATCCCACTTTTGCAGCTTTGATGCGCAGCGGAACAAAAACGACGTGTGCATATCCTATCTTCCTTAGCAGAATTTTATTAGTTTCAATGCATTTATCCATATTTTCCAGGTATCTTGCAGAATATAATTTTTTCTCATTAATGTTCACAGCAAAAAATGGTTTTGATTTATTTTTGATTTCATCTGTTAAAACAATAGCAGAAAAGAAGGGAGAAAATAGTTTCTGAATTTTTTTATCGATAAAGAATTTAATGCGGTTAATTTCTTTTAATTTCAGGATGTCATAAATTTCTTCCTGCCAGTTTTCAACGTCTTCATCTAATCTTGGAACAATTTTTATTGTATCTAATTTGAGATAATCATCCAGGTAAAATAAACTTTTATTCAAGTATATTTCTTTTTCATTTTCAGGAAGCTTGATCACAGAGTTTTTTAATTTTTCTTTATATTTTCTAAAATAAAATCCAGCTCTCTTTTCTGCTTTCAGATTTGCATAAATCTGAGTAAGAATTTCATAAACTTCAATTTCCAAAAGGAACATATTTTGATTATGAACAAATCCCAAAATTTCTAATAGTTCACGAATCAGTTTTCGCAGGTTTATCTTTTCATCCAGAAGTTGCACTCTGACCTGACGAACCTGAAGAACTTTCTGCCAATAAACAAAATTATTCTTTTCACAAAGAATTTGCGCCTTCTGAGACATTTCAAGAGCTTTTTCGTAATCACCAAGACCGATATAACATTCTGTGAACCGAATATAATTGATTGCTTGTGCATAAACACTCTGGGTTTGCTGAGTATATTTAAATGCCTGCTCAATTATCTCAACTGCTTTATTAAATTCTTCTCGTTTCAAATGAAGATTTCCCAACATCTGATAGTAAAATTCGTATTCTTTGGCTTCCAGGAAAATATCTTTGTATTGATAAGTCAGGCGTTTAATTTTATCAAAATCACCAATATTAAATAGAAAGTAAAAATAAGTCTTAATAAGAGGATTAACCTGTTCGATTTTTCCCTCTATTAATTCGGGAACATTCTCTTTTATAAAACTGAAATAATAATTGAAATTGTGGATTCTGCTTTTTGCAATCGCCAGATTATTAATAATGGAATTCATAAAGTGTTTGTTTTCTGTTTCCAGAGTTCTGTTCAAAGCTTTTGTCAAATACTGTTCAG
The DNA here is from genome assembly GCA_964460095.1 of uncultured Candidatus Cloacimonadota bacterium. GTDB lineage: Bacteria > Cloacimonadota > Cloacimonadia > Cloacimonadales > TCS61 > JABMPU01. The sequence goes on along the minus strand of CAYWPW010000008.1, from coordinate 14,009 downwards.
ACAGATTGAATTGCCCAAGTTTTATATAAGCTTCACCATAATTCAGAAGGCTGTGAATTATGCTGGATTTACTATTCACCTGTTCACTTATTTCAAGAGCTTTTTGAAAATATTCCAAAGCTGTTTTTGTGTCACCTTTTGCCAGAGCTACATCTCCGATATTGTTATAAATTTTTCCTAATTTTTGTTTATAATTAACCTTTTCCCAGATTCTTCTGGTTATTTGAAAGTTCTTATCAGCTTCATTTAATTGTTTTTGTTTATGATAAAACACAGCTAAATAGTTATGTAATTCTCCCAATTTGATAAAGAAATTAGGGTCGTTAATAGATTTTATTTCTGGAAGATAATCCTCGATCAAGTTTATTGCTTCTGTTACTTTTCCAGTAGAGAATAGGAATAAACTTTTCAATCCCTTAAACTGAATTTCAAAATAATCTGTTAACTCATAATTTCCCAATTCATTTAAACACTTTTCAAGTTCCTTATTTTTTTTCTCGGAATAATAAGTTCTACCCAGTTGTAATAAAGCCATGATTTTTTGGTTTTTATTTACAGCGATTTTATATGCTCTTTCCAATCTCGACTGAGCGATTTTGAATTTTTCCAGTTCATAATAGAACATTCCCAGAAGTAAGTGTTTTTCTGAAATATCCGGCATTTTTAAAATATTGTCTCGAAGTTTTAATGGAATTTTATCAGCAGTTGTCCAATCCGACTTTTGTATTATTAAAGCCAAATCTTCTCGAATTTTCATTTCAGATATTTTGATTTTATCTGAGAAATCCAGTTCTAATATTTTACATATTTCATCAAATGCTTTTTCTTGCTCTCCCCTATCTGCATAAAGTTTTACCAACATTAATCTGAATTTACGGATGGTGCTAATATTTTCTGCCAGCTCTGCCTGTTTAATTATTCCCTGCATTATTGGAATTTGAGTTATATTCTTATCCGTAAAGTATTTTATAACATTTTTTGAAATCGTTTTTTTTTCTTTTTGAGAGCATTCTACCTGAAACCACTGCTGAATTTCCTGGAAGGCAAAATAAAAATATTCACCTTTTTTCTTTAAAATTTCATTATTCAAGCCATCTCTCATAAGAAAGAACAATTCTTTATCGGAAATATCCAAAATGAAACAAGCTAAATCCTTTGAGAGCGGAGTGTAAACTGCTGATAATTTTTTGAAGAGAAGATAATTTGGCTTTGAAAGATGACTTCTTTTTTCTTTTAAGATTGTAATCAGTATTTCAGGAAGCTGATATTTATCCAAATCATAATCAAATTTGAATTTGTTTTTCTTCCAGATTATTCTTCTATTAGTTAAATCCATGAGAATCCTTTCGATAAAAAAAGGATTACCAAAAGCTCGTTCACACAACTTTTGCAGAAAATCATCTGGCGGAGTTTGTTTGAGCAATCGTTCAACATAGTTTTTTGTCTGCTCAATATCCAGAGGTTCCATTTTCATCTGAACAGGATATTTCAAGTCTCCTAATTTGCCGGGATCATTAATACTTAGAATCATCAAAATGCGTTTATTAATCATCTCTTTGGAGAGAAAATTAACAAATTCGATAACCTCATCTGTAATTAATTCCGCATATCGAATCATAAAAATCAAAGGTTTATCTTCGGAAAGATGAAATACAAAATTTGCAGCAGTTTCAAAATCGAGGATGAGTTCCTCATCACTTTCATCCATCATAGCTGCCATTTCTTCAGAACCAAAAATATACTTTTTTAGTTTATCAGAAATCATTGACAAATCGGAAGCTAATTTTTCGTTGTTTTCAACTGAACTGTAAAACTCTTTAATTAAAGCAAAAAAAGGATCTTTGTGATGGGAACTGCATTCATAATTGAAAACATGATATTCATCTGTAAGCAAATGATAACGAAAAAGAGACAGAACATTGTTTTTACCAGCTCCTCTTCCTGCAATCAAAGTTATCAGTTTTCCATTGCCCTCGGAAATAATGGGAATGTAATCCAACAGTTGATGTGAATAATCCTCACGAACAATATAATCGCTGAATTTTATATTGTTTACAATCGATTGTTTCCTGGAAAATGGATATTTTTTGAATTGAATCTGATTAATATAAGATATAATATTCTCAATATTTAAGAACCTGTCTTCAGGATTTTTTTCTAATAATTTTAAAATCAGTTTTTCTAATCCGGAGGGAATTTCCTCATTTAGTTCCCTAGGAAATTTTGGGAAAAGATTAATCTGACGACCAACCATAAAATCTGATATTTGTTCAATCGTGTAAGGCAAAGTACCAGTAGTGATTTTATAAAGAATAACACCCAGAGAATAGAAATCACTTTGAGGAACTGCTCCTTTTCCGAGATATATCTCTGGAGCGATGTAGGGCAGGGTTCCGCTTACTTTTTGCTGACTTTTGACGATGTCTATTTTGGTGAAACCATAACCTGTAACTTTTACTTCCGGTTTGTTGTTTTTGATTTTGTAAATCACATTTCTCGGTTTGAGGTCCTGATGAATAATCTTTTGTGAATGAAGTGCATTCAAAGCATAACAAATCTGAACGACAATATCACAAAGAAATTCAAGATTTGAAGATTTGAATTTGAAATCTATCATTGTTTTACCTTCAAAATTTTCACTCAAATAATAGATGTGTTTTCCGAAATTCCCAAAATCCAATACGTGAAGCAGGTTCGGATGTCGTATTTTTGTGACATGATGCATATTTTCTGCAGAAAATTTTTCGTATAAACTCTTTGCATCCAATGTATGAAATAATCTTAAAGAATAGAATTTATTTGTGCGGATATCTCTTACTTTGTAAAGTGTTGCCCACAAGCCAACTAAAAGTTCTTCAATTACTTTGTAACGTGAGTCGATTATCATCTTGCTCTCCCAAAATTTATATTACTATTAAATTATAGTTTATTTCGTTGTCAAGAATGTGATGTTGTCAACAAATAAAAAATCGTTGACTAAATTATTATCTTTGAAAGATAAACGCAAATAAATTTGGATAAAAGGAAAAAATGAAAGCAATAATTTTAGCAGCAGGAATCGGTAAAAGACTTCAGAAAGTAGCAGGTGATATTCCAAAAAGTATGATACAAATCGGAGAAAGATCTATTATTCATCATCAAATTGAAAGCTGTAAAAAAGTTGGAATCACAAAATTCGTAATTGTTCTGGGTTATAAAAAGGATATTTTGAAAGCTCATATTTTGGAAAAAATCAATCGTGCAAATGTTGCTTTTATCACAAATCCAATTTATGATAAAACCAATACATTATATTCGTTGTGGCTTTGTCGCGACCTTTTCACAGAAGATTTTATCTATTTTAATGCAGATGTTATTTTCGGAAAAAATCTTCTGGAAAAAATTTCAGGAGAATCAGAGTATTCTCAGCTTTTATTAGAAACAAAATCCTGTGCAGAAGAAGAAGTGAAAATGATAGTAGATAAAGAGAATCGAATCCTGGAGATTGGTAAACAGCTTGAAATCGAGAAATGTGCAGGAGAATTTATCGGAATTGGTAAGTTTAATAAAAATGTGCTTTCTGAATTTAAAAAGTTCCTGCAATATGGAATTGATAATAAACAGGAAAACAACTATTTTGAATATGCAGTGAATCTGCTGGCAAAAGAAGTAGTTCTTAATGCTATTCCAACAGACGATATTCCCTGCATTGAAATAGATTTTCCGCAAGATCTGGAAAGAGCCAGACAGCTTTTTTCCAAATAAAATAAAATGAAATCCTCATTTAAAGACTCAATAAATTGAATATGATAAATTATGATAAAATAAGGATAATGAGCAGGTCTTCCTCCTAACTCATCCTGCTGTCCTTCTCTTTATGATGAAAATATAAAAGATATTCCAAAGAGAAGGAACATAAGAAAAGCAAGAAGAAATAAATAAAATGAAAAAAATCCTTTTACTGGGAATAAATGCTCGTTTCACACATTCCAATTTAGCAATTCGATACCTGAGAAATTACATTTCGGATCTACCTTTTAAAATTGTTCTTAAGGAAGTTACGATCAAATGTTCTCTGCTTGAGATTTTAGCAATTATTCATGAAGAAAAGCCGGAAATAATCGGCATTTCGGTTTACATCTGGAATTCTGAAATTGTAAAAAATCTTCTTCCTGAAATCAAAAAAATCCTGCCTGATTCTCAATTGATTTTAGGTGGACCGGAAGTTAGTTACAATCCTGAACAGTGGTTGAAAAAGTTTCCGCAGATCGATCATATTATTTGTGGTTTTGGAGAAGAAGGATTTCGATGTTTGCTTGAACAAGAAACTTCAGAAAAAATTATTCAAAAACAAAACCTTCATTTTTCCAAGATAAAATTTCCCTATCTCGATTCTGATTTTCCGGATTTAAAACAAAAATATATTTATTATGAAAGCAGTCGCGGATGTCCTTTCAAATGCAGCTATTGTCTTTCTTCAAGAACCGATCAGAAATTGGAATTTCGTGAATTTGAGCAAGTGAAGAAAGAGCTTTTATTTCTAATTGAAAAAGAACCGAAAATCATCAAATTCGTTGATAGAACCTTTAATCTAAATCCTGAACACTACAGAAATATCTGGAAGTTTTTAATCGAAATAAATCCTCAAATAAGGTTTCATTTTGAAATTCATCCAAATCTTTTGGAAGATGAAGATTTTGAGATTCTTAAAAAATGTCCGGAAGGTCTTTTCCAATTTGAGATCGGAATTCAATCCACAAATCCCAAAACATTACAATCTATTCATCGAATCTATAATTGGAAGGAAACTAAACAGAAAATTCAGAAATTGTTGGAACTAAAAACAATCCACATTCACGTGGATTTAATTGCCGGATTACCTTTTGAAGATTTTTCAGCTTTTAGAAATTCATTTAATAATATTTATGAAATGAAACCAAATTATTTTCAGCTCGGATTTCTAAAAATTCTACCTGGAACAGAAATGGATGAAAAAACTGGAGAATACGAAATTATCAGAACAAATTCTGCTCCATATCAGGTTCTAAAAACACACTGGCTTTCGTTTGATGAACTTCTACAAATTCATAAAATCGAAAACCTGTTAAATTTATTTTATAATTCACACAAATTTGAAATGGTAATCTTAAATCTTTTGGAATACTTTGAATCACCATTCGATTTCTATCAGAGTATGGTTAAATTTTCGGAAAAACAAGAAATATTATTTCAACAGAAAAATTGGATATTAAATGCAAAATTTTTAATTCAATTTATCCAAAAAACATTTAATCCCAAACTTGATTTCTTCCTAGATTGTTTGAGATGGGATTGGTGTAAAATCGCAAAATCGCATTTCTATCCTGAATTTCTGAGAACAAAAGAAACAGAAAATGCAAAAAAAGTTGGTTACAAATACCTAAAAGATTTATCCCTAAAAGGTTTTATTCAAATCAATGAAATATCTTTTACAGTTTCAGATTTAAAAAAAGCAATATTTTTTCAACCGAGTTCAGATGCTTTTCAGAAAAAGTATGCAAAAAATAATGAGAGTTTTGCCTTTATTAAAATTAACGATAACCTTCAAATAATTAATTTTAATAGTAAAAAAAACTTGAGTCATCCGGCAGTTGCCCGATGACTCAAGTTGTAAAAGCAGTAAATAGTTTTCTGAAGTTTATTTCAATAATAAACACTTTTTCGCGGCTATTGTTTTTCCATCTAAATCAAGTTTATAGAAATAAATTCCGGTTCCCACATTTCTATCATTTTTATCTTTCCCATTCCAGACTACTTGTTGATTTGGAGATTTGTTGATTTGGAGATTTGAGAAAGTTTTCACTTTCTGTCCTTTGATATTATAAATTTTTATCTCAGCGTCCTCAGCGTTCTCTGGGATGAAAAAAGAAATAGTTGTTTCAGGATTGAAAGGATTGGGATAATTTTGAAAAA
>CAYWPW010000008.1:0-8068 GCA_964460095.1 uncultured Candidatus Cloacimonadota bacterium | reverse complement strand
TCCAGACATATGTATGATTTCCTGCTGCTAGAGCTTCATTTACTAAAGTCTTAACTTTCTGACCTTTGAGATTATAAATCACTAACTCTGTACTCTCTGTGTTCTCTGTTGTGAAAAAAGAAATAGTTGTTTCAGGATTGAAAGGATTGGGATAATTTTGAAAAAGGGCTGCTGTAATTTCCGGTAAATTCATATTTTCAGTAGAGGTTAATTCATTATCACCATAAAATCCTGTTCTCTTGTAATTTCCACGGTAAGTAGCCCAGGGAGTTTGAGTGCCTTTTGGTAATTTTGCATCTAAAATAAATATCTCATTTGAAGAACCAGATACAATATCAAAATCTCCATCACAATCAATGTCACCAACAGTGGCAGGAATATTTCCGGTAATACCGATCGGTACAGGAGAAAATTCAATTTCTGTTCCATCAGAATGATATGCATAGAAATCATTGTCACTGGTGAAAAAAAGTACATCAAGATCATCATCGTCGTCAAGATCAACAATAACAGGTGGACATTGAATCGGTTTATTGATGAAAACAGGCCAACCCGGATAATTTGAACCATCCTGATTAACAATATAAATTCCACCATTTTGAGTTGTAAAAGCAATTTCCAAGTTTCCGTCATTATCAAAATCAGACAGAATCGGAGAATTTGCAATTCTGCTATCTAAATCGATTGAGATAAGAACATTCCCGGCATTATCAATCAAATGGAATTTATTATCTGAGGTGCCGACTGCAATCTTAAAATTATCCAAAATTGTGGGAGCTGCACAAATCGCTGAATTTAAACTTATTGGAAAACCTGCAATGCTTTCACCATTTTCATTTATAACATCAATATCACCAATCAGATTTCCAATAATTATTTCATTTTTGCCATCCTGATTGATATCAGCGGAAGCCATTTCAACATTGCTCAAAAATGGTAGCTCCACTGGAAATCCATTTAATAAATTCCCGGACGAATCCAGAACTATCAATTTCTTATCCATTCCAAAACTAATGATTTCAGGTGAATTATCTTCATTAACATCAGAGATGATGGGAGTCAACAACTGGCTGGCTTCACAAAAATGTTCAAAAACAAGATTTCCATTATTATCTAAAGCAAAAATTCTTCCTGTTCTGCTGGCAATAATAATTTCTGCAATGTCATCTTCATTTATATCTGCATAAGCTGTACTCTTCCAGATGCTTTCTTCATTCGTCCATGGAAAACCACTCATAAATTGAGCTTCAATATCGAGTAAATTGATATTTCCCATAACATCGATTGCCATAACTTCTTTATAACCATCCTGATCGAAATCACAGATTAAAGGATTGCTCACTAATGTATGATAATTGTGCCAGGGCCAGTTTTTCTGATATAATGAAATATCAAAAGTTAAGAAGTAGGTTCGATGGAAAACTGCATCTCCGGATACGGGAGCGGTAATTTCCAAAGTATAATTATTGGTTCCATATTCACAATCCTGAGGAACTTCGATAATAAACGGTAATGACATAAGTGATGAACCATTCCCAATATTCCCGTAATATACCGAATCCTGTAAGACTAAAATATCTTCATTTTCAAGACTGATGGTTGCATAAACACCCGTGGCATCTCCCCATCCTGAAAGATTTTCCAGCTCAATGTAAATATCAATGGTTTCACCGGGATTTATCATATTATCACCATCACCCTGAATATCATCATAAATAACTGATGCAGGTTGGATGAATGGAAAATATCCGATTGGGTCTTTTACCATCACAGAAGGATCTCCAAACAAGATCAATTCATAATAAACCCAACGCATAACGCCACTAGATAAAGCTTGTGTAAGCAGTTCAATTTTTGAATCATTTAAGGCATTACCTAACTCTCTGATATTCTTATCAAAAAGAGCTTCAAAAAAAGTTATATCAAAATATTCGGATGCTCCCCAGACACTTCCGGGTGAATACCAACCATAACGTGTATTTCCTACAAAAGCATACAGTCCACCTGGATTGGTTATAAAATTTTCTCCGATGGATTCTGTTGTACCACTTGTAGGATTATCAAAAGCAGCTGGATAACAGCCCTGAGTATATGCAAAACCAAATTCAGTATTAGTATAAGTTGAAGCCATACTGCTGTTTTGACCAAAAACAATTGTTTCATTCGCATGTCCCATATGATTAATGATGCCCAGACCTGAATTGATAACGTTTTTAACTGCTACTGCACTGTAAGTTCCATCTCTTTCATAAAGCTTGAACAGATGCAAATCTTCATGAAGAATCGGTTCAATCATATCTTTATAATCTCCACCCCAGGTTACAGGATTATTATTTAGATTTTCACCAATGAAAAAAACAATATCATTCCCAACTGTAGGATTATCTACATAAACATAATTCTTATTGAAAAAGTTGTTGAATTCCTCTTCAGTTTCAGCAGGAATTCTGCCGATTGCAATTTCAGGGAGCATATCAACATCATCATTGTTTTAACCATAAATGCCGTTTCCATTTCCATCCCAGGAACCTTCCAAACAACTGTAATACATATCGCATGGCATATGATTATCAATGGTTCCGCCCACTTGTCCACGCACACCTCTTATCGGAATGATTTCATCGTCTCCGCCAAATAATACATATTCCAACGGAATTGCTGTAGTGGAATATACAGCATAAGCATCGATAATAAAATTACGAACCTTATCCTGATTATCAACTCCAGTGTAATTATCATAAATTTCTGAAGTCAGAAAAATTCCTGTTTGGATTCCTTGAGCAATCTTCCAGTTCACAAATTCATCAAACCAGGGAGCTTGATCCGTATCTGTAATAATTATCATTTGAAAAGGATTTTCAGGATCAGGAAGGTCACGACTAAAATATGAATAGCTTTTATTATAAGTACTGATATTTCGGGAATTATCAACTAAATCAGATATTTCCTGCTGAGTTTTTGAATTGGAAACCAGGAACTTATTTTGAATCTCAAAAGTAATTTCATCAAATTCTGTGTTTACATTAACTTCAGCATTCTTGAACCACGAAACCTGCTTAGAAACAGGATTATATTTGTATGGGAACAAATTCACAAATAGAACATCATAACCTTTCAATCGTTGAGTTCCCAGAATTTCAAAATTGTTTTGCGGGAAAAATTCGTTATTCAGATATATTAAATCATCTCTTTTAGTTGGAGTGTTAAAATTTTGAGAGATCGGTTGCTGCTGTCTGGCAAAATTGATATAAACATTGTCTACAGGTTTTCCGCTTACAGAAAAGTTAACTTCCAGGTTTGTAAATTTTTCTCCCATTGGCAATAAAATCTTCGTTGAAATATACGGAATCATTGGTTTGCCAGGTTCAAGATTCTGTGGTAGATTAGTCATAAAGTGCTGCTGTTGAATCTCCGGTTCTTCTATCTCTAAAAAAATCACTTCCGAAAAGAGAAATACCGGAATGATAAAAATAAATAAAAGGGTTTTGAATTTCATTTTATTCTCCTATTTTTCTATTTTTTTTTAATACTTTGGAAAGAAATTTTTGTTCCAAATCTTCGTCAAGATAATAATAAAATGAGTTTCCAGTCCAAAACTAATAAATAAATGGTAGTTAGAAGATTTCATTTTAATGTTATACATTCAGCAATTCATTTAATTAATGCTGTCAAAGATTTTTTCTGTTAACAAACTTTACTTTTTTTAGAAACCGTTTTGTTGACAATTAAGAGAATTTTTTTAAGCTGACTTTTGTCGGGATGTAGCGCAGTTCGGTAGCGCGTTCGGTTCGGGACCGAGAGGTCGCAGGTTCAAATCCTGTCATCCCGACCAGTTTTAAATAGCCACAAAAAGGCACAAAAGACACAAAATGATCCTCGTTCCAATACTCCAACGTTGGAACGCAATCAGTGACGCTCCAGCATCACATTTACTCAGAGCGTGATATAATGGTGTCTGCAGCAACAAAATAATTAGGAGATAAAATGAAAAAAACTTTACTGATTTTTTTATTATTCATCACAATGTTAATTTTTGCAGAAGAGAAGAAACTGGAAAAGGAATTTAAAATCAAGGATATACAATCATATGATGTGATAGAGCCTTATTCAGGATATTCTTCTGTTGTTACTCCTTCATATGAGGGGCAGCGAGGGTACTATAATATTGCATTGGGTTTTGCTCAAATCGGAGATTACAAATCAGCCTTGAAATATGCTAAAAAAATTGAAGAACAGCGAGATATAGATGATTGTTATTTAAAAATAGTTTTAGAAATGACAGCATCAGGATTTGATGATAAAGCTCTTACTCTTAAAACAGTTAAAAAAATTAAAGAAGAACGAGTTATTAAGCTGGCTTATAGAACAATTATCGAAAGTGTGATCGCGAATGATCATGACTATGAAAAAGCGATGCTTTATGCAAATAAATATCAAGATGAACACAGTATTAAGTCAACAAAAGGATTTTTAATTAGTGATATGCTGAAGAATGGTAAAACAGAAGAAGCAATCGAATTCTATGTAAACAATAAATCTGATGAAGAGACAAATAACACTATTTTTCGTCAAGTTACAACTATATACATCAAACAAGACGATCTGGAAGGACTAAACGACTTTATGAAAAAAGCCAATATTGCAATGAAAGATGAATACAAGGAAATGATTATCTCGCATGCTACAAGGATGAATAAAACCTATCTGATAGAAGATATGGTTGAAACATTAAATGATAAAACAAAAGATAGAGAGTATGTACGTATTGCGAGTAGATTTATAAATAAATATAAATATTCGGAAGCATATGAAATATTAACCAAAATTCAGGATGTTGAAAATCAAGATAAAGTTTACATTCATTTTGCACAAAACTACATAAATGATGGAAATATAAATAGAGCATTGTCTTATGCAGATACTATGTCCACTATTAAAATGAGAGACAGGTTGTATGGTCAATGTATAAAATCATTACTTAGATTTGGTGACATCGACAAAGCAATTTCATTATTGCATAAAACAAATGATATAAGCACCAAAGAAAAGATAGCTTCTGATATTGCTGTTAGTCTGTTTATAAATGAAGAGATGGAGCGATATCAAGAAATTGTTGAAACGATCTCTGATTCGAAGGTTCTTGATAAAATGTATAGGCAAATCATCCAAAAATTGTTAAGGCGTAATCAGTATGAGCAGATAGAGGAATACTTGGAAAAGATTACACACAGCATTATAAAAGATAATGCATTAAGTACGATTGCAGAAACATATTCCCGTTCAAATGATTTTGAAAAGGCTCTAAAATATGCAGAAAGAATTATAGATGATGATATACGAAATATAGTATTAGATAGTATCAAAGTAAAAAAATAATAAAATGAAAAAGCAGCTGCTAACAATGCATCCACAAATGCTGCAAGTTCCATTCGTGCGTGCGGGACTCATTCAAAGGTTTTAATAGTGAACTCATATCATAAAATAAAAAAACTTAGTGTATCTTAGTGCTCTTAGTGGCTAAATATCAGGATAGAAAATGATAAAAATTTTAGAAATAATTAAATTCTATTTTTCTCACCACATAATATTCAGTGCGGGTTTGCTGCTTGTTTTCGGATACATTTTTGGTCAACTCTCCGAGAAAATTAAGTTACCTGCAATTACAGGTTATATTTTCGCTGGGATTCTGGTAGGAGGTTCAGGTCTGAAACTTATTCATCATGAAAACCTGGAAATTCTAAACATCCTTTCAGAGGTCACATTATCTTTTATTGCAGTAATAATCGGCGGAGAATTCTCCTTTTACAAACTGCGAACTTACGGCAAAAAAATCATAATCTTAACATTCGCACAAATGTTCTTAACCTTTTTCCTGGTTTCCTTTGGACTGATTTTCTTAGGAATTTCCAGCTATGTAGCTTTTTTATTAGGAGCGATTGGTGCAGCTACAGCTCCTGCTGCCACAGTTGTAATCGTGGAAAAACTAAAAGCAAAAGGTGAGTTTGTCGATTATCTTTATGGGATTGTAGCTTTGGATGATGCAGGAACAGTTATTTTATTTTCAGTTGCTTTTGCACTTTCCACATCGCTTATTTCCGGCTCGAATACCAGTTTTTTAAATTCAACTTTCCATGCTTTTTTAGATATATTTTTTTTGTTTATTATTTTTATTTTGGGTGGGATTGCCATTCATTTTTCAACTGCAAAAAAACGAAATATGAATGAGATAAAAATAATCACTTTGGGAATTTTATTTATAACCACGTCTATTTCAATAAGTTTGGAATTATCTCCGCTCATTGCTAATATGACAGTGGGAATGCTGCTCGTCAATCTCAGTAAGAAAAACGTGCGAATCCTGTTTGCACTCCAACCTTTAACCGCACCATTATACGCTATCTTTTTTGCAATTGCTGGAACAGAACTAAGTTTGGAAATATTCAAAGATAAAAGCGTAATTTTAGCAGGATTTTTATTTATAATATTACGTGCTTTAGGAAAATATTTTGGAATTTATTTATCATCGATCCCATTGAAAATCCCACCTAAAGTGCAAAAATATTTAGGCTTAGGTCTGCTCCCTCAAGCTGGAGTTGCCATCGGTCTGGTTTTGTTTGTGCAAGCATCTCCAATAATTAAAAATGCATCGGAAGCTATCCAGAAAGAAATCACGGTGATGATAAATATTGTTTTGATGTCTGTTTTCTTTAATGAACTTGTCGGACCAATTCTGGCAAAAATAGCTATCCTAAAAAACCTGAAAAGGAGATAACATGAATATTCTCGATGTTTTAAAACTCGAATGTTGCGAACCGGATTTGCATTCCAAAGATAAAGATGAAGCTCTCAAAAAAATAGCAGAATTAATGAAAAGAAGCAGCGTTTTTAATGGTTTGGATTCCGATAAAATCTACACATCTTTGAAAGAACGTGAAGATATGGGAAGTACAGGTTTTGGAAGAGGTATTGCTATTCCACATTGCCAGATGGATGAAATAGATAAATTCGTAATTGGAATTGCTATTTGCAAAAAAGGCGTTTCTTATGATGCGATCGATAAAAAAAAGGTGAAGATTTTTATCATAATAATTGGTCCCACTACGAATAGGAACGGTCATCTTTCGCTTTTAGCAAAAGTTTCTCATACTCTAAAAGAACCTGATGTTCCTGAGTTATTGCAGAAAGCAAATACAAAAATTACGCTTTATGAAGAATTCCTGCGAAATACTGATAGTGAAGGATTGAAAGTTTCCAAAAAGAAAAGAGAAAAATTGATGATCGTAATTGTAAAAGACGAAGAAATAATGCAGGATGTCACAGAAGTTTTTATCGAATACGGTGTGCAGGAATCCACAATTATCGAAACCCAGCAAATGGAAAATCTACTTTCTAAAGTTCCTCTTTTTCTGGGATTTTTCAATTTTACAGGCGGAAAAAGTCCATACAGTAAAATTATCTTATTGAAGATTTCCAAAGAATATATCAATCCGATTATTAAAGGTCTGGAGGATATTTTTGGAGATCTAGATTCCTTTTCTGGTTTGAGTGTAATGGTTCTGGATCTCTTTTTTGCTAAAGGATTTTGAAATAAAGAAATCCGAGTTGGACTTTGAAATTCTTATGAAAAAAGTGAACTTTCCGAAATTTATCTTCAAGAATTTCTTCGTATGAAATTTCGGAAAGCTCTCTTCCTGTTAACTCATCTAGGAAGAATACTTCACTCAACTTCAGTTTCACGTTGAGAAACTTTTAGAGCAACATTAAAATAAATTTGACAAATATGAATAAAATTTCGTATTTCGTCATCAGAAAATTAATGAAAAGTATTATTGAATTTATTACTGAAATTTTTTTTACAAAAGGAGTTTGAAATGAAAACAAAAGACCTAATTGCAGAAGCCATTTCCCTTCCAATAGAAGAAAGGGCAATTGTAGTAGATTCTATCCTGAAAAGTTTAAATCCCCCGGATACAATCATTGACAGGAAGTGGGCAAATATTGCAAAAAAGCGGTTCTCAGAACTTCGTTCCGGGCAAGTTCAAGCTGTTCCTGGAGATGAAGTATTTAA